>JAAYUQ010000079.1 GCA_012517575.1 Bacteroidales bacterium
AGTATTTTTTTTAATAAATACATAAAATTTGGAATTGCCCAGTGAAGTTTGTGTGAAAAAAATCATTTTTATGCCGGCTGAAAAAAATATAAACTTCAAATAAAGAAATGTTTAATAGAAATTCTTCAAAAAATTTCAAATTAAAGACAAAAGAGTTCAGAAAAAATTTGGAAGTTTTTAAAAAAATATGTACTTTTGCACCACAAAATCGCGGAGTGGAGCAGTGGTAGCTCGTTGGGCTCATAACCCAAAGGTCGTTCGTTCGAATCGGGCCTCCGCAACAAAGATTATTACGATTCAAAAATTTAAGGAATGTTTCTATAAGATGCATTCCTTTTTTTTGTTGCTCAGCATCGAAATCATGGATCAATTTAAAAAGAGATTTGATTTTTTTACTATTGAGAAATAGTAGATAAGCACTTTAATTTAGGTAAAGAAATGAATTTGTTCCATTAAATATTTATGCGTATTTTTGAAAAATTTTTCTCCAATTTGCGTGTATTCATGAAATTTTTTTCTTCCTTACTTATAAATGTTGTATCGCTGACAATTTTACTCTCTTTCTCACAGCTTATGACAGCTCAGGAAAAGAATCAGCTGATTACCGAACTCAATGTGTTCCATAACGATTCCACTTTTAAATACAGTTTCATTTATAATCATGATGGAAAAAAATCGGTCGAAAATAAGTATAAACTTGAAAAAAGCCATTGGATACGCTCTTCTCAAAAAGAATGGAACTACGAAGGAGAAAACTGCATCTCTCAAACGGAGAGAAAATGGGACGGAAGTCAGTGGAAACCGACTTATACTATCGAATACAGGTATGAAAACAATTTGATGACTGCCGAAAGTCATTACGAGTATGTCAATCAGCTTCCCAGGCAAATCAGCAAGATAGAATGCTTTTATGAAAACGGTCGGCTGATTTCAAAAAAAACTTATCAACTCCAAGATGAAATGTTAAAACTGCAATTGGAATTGGATTACAAATATACTACTGACCAGAAAATAGACTCTTTGTTCATTACTTCATTTTCCACTGCAACCCCACTGCAGTATCGTTCAAAGTTCAATTATAACTTACTTGGAAATGTAGAAACCCAGTTGTTGGAGAAAAAAAATGAAAACGGAATTTGGACAAAAGACGAGGCAACCAGATGGTATTATAATGCAGATTCGGGACAATTGACAGAGCAGCGAAAAAAACAATGGAACGCAGATTTCAACTTTTGGGAAAACGTAGAAAAAACCGTTTACGAATACGATAATCATTATTTGAAATCGGAGTACAGTCAGTATTGGAATTTAATGTTTTGGGAAAATGCCTTTCGCTACGAATACAATTATGATACTTCCGGCAATCTACTTAACAAAATACTGTATTTACCCATTTACAATGTGTGGCGAAAAGTTATTACCATCAATTATAACAATTACGAAAAAGGCGTTTCCAACGTTATGGAATCGAAATATAATTTTTGGGGGGGATCTACAGATGAACTGGTTGCTTCTGATATTCCATTCTTGTTCAACGACGAAGTAGACATCAGAAAAGCACAACGGATAGAAGTAGGATATTCAACCTTTGTCGATACCATTACGAATAGTTCAAATCCTGACGAAAACCATAAAAATCTCGTTTATCCCAATCCATCGGAAGGCATTTTTTATCTTGACACCCGGCATTATAAAATTCAATCCTTTGAAGTCAGCAATTTAAGTGGGAAGCTGTTGGTGGTTCAAAATCAGCCACAAGAGACAGGTATTGTCGATTTGACCGATTTACCCAGGGGAATATATATTATAAAAATACAAACTATTGACAATCAGATTGTTCAAAAAATTATAAAAAAATAGATTACCATTTACAAAAATATATATTTAACAGTTTAATTGTTAATTGAGCATGAACATAAAAGTTACATTACTAATGATGACACTTCTTTCTACCGCAGCAGCACAAACTACAGAAAATCCTTTTTTTCAGAATTACAACACTCCACACCAAACCATTCCTTTTCATCTGATAAAGAACGAACATTATTTGCCCGCTTTTCAGGAAGGAATCCGTCAACAAGAGCAAGAAGTGGAGGCCATTATCAATAATCCTCAGTCGCCAACATTCAAAAACACCATAGAAGCCCTCGAATATTCCGGTATGTTACTGGAAAAAGTCGGCGCACCTTTTTTTAACCTTTTGAGTGCAGAAACCAATGACGAACTTCAGGAAATTGCACAACAGGTTTCTCCTTTACTGACCGAACATTCCAACTCCATTTTCTTAAACGACAAGTTATTCAAAAAGGTCAAAATAGTTTACGATAAAAGAGAAAAACTTAAATTAAACACCGAACAAAAAAGGTTATTGGAGAAAACCTACGAAAGTTTTGTGAACAACGGGGCCAACCTTTCCGATGCCGATAAAGAAACTTTCCGTCAACTGACCAAAGAGCTGAATTTGCTTACTTTGCAATATGGACAGAATGTACTGAAAGAAACAAATCACTACAATTTATTGATTAGGGATAAAAATTTGTTGGCCGGATTGCCTGAAGATGCATTGAAAACTTTGGCAGAAAATGCCGAAAAAGCAGGGAAAGAAGGATGGTTACTCGACCTGAAGGTAACGCATTATGTTCCCGTTATGAAATATGCCGATAACCGTGATCTTCGACGAGAACTTTATCTTGCCTATTCTTCCCGATGCATGAAAGGTGGAGAATACGATAATCGGGAAATCATCCGTAAAATCGTCAATACGCGTTTAAAAATCGCCCAACTCTTGGGATACCAAACTTATGCCGACTATGTGCTGACCAGAAGAATGGCAGAAAAAACCGAAAATGTTTATCATTTGCTCGATCAGTTGCTGGAAGCTTATCGTCCGGAAGCGCTTAGAGAATATGAAGACATTCAGCATTTTGCCGATGAGAATAATGCTTATTTTAAGGTTCAGGCTTGGGATTGGGCTTATTATTCCGAAAAATTAAAGGCCGAAAAATTCGCAGTGAGCGACGAGTTGCTTCGACCCTATTTTCAACTTGAGAACGTAAAAAAAGGTGTTTTTGGTCTGGCCGAACGCTTGTATGGAATTCGTTTTATCAAAAACCCTAAAATTCCTGTTTATCATCCTGAAGTAGAAGCTTATGAAGTTACCGACAGAAATGGTAAATTCCTTGCTGTACTTTATACCGATTTTCATCCACGCGATGGTAAAAGAGCCGGCGCTTGGATGAGCGAATTCAAAGGCCAGTGGAAAGAAGGAAAAAAAGACAGTCGTCCGCAAATTGTGATTGTGATGAATTTCACTCGACCGACAGAATCTAAACCTGCCTTGTTGACTTTTGATGAAGTTACAACCTTTTTGCACGAATTTGGACATTCTTTACATGGAATGCTTTCCGATTGTACTTATCCATCGCTTTCCGGAACCAATGTTTATCGTGATTTTGTGGAATTGCCTTCTCAAATCATGGAAAATTGGGCTTCCCAAAAGGAATTTCTGGATCAGTTTGCTTTTCACTATCAGACCGGTGAAAAAATTCCCGTTGAACTGATTCAAAAAATAAAGGATGCTGAAAATTTCAATGTTGGCTATTCTTGTTTGCGTCAACTTGGTTTTGGATATTTGGATATGGCATGGCATACGCTTTCTTTTCCCTTTGAAGGCGAAGTGGTGGACTTTGAAAAGCAGGCTGTAGCCAAAACCCAAATCTTGCCTTATGTGGAAAATACGGCTATCAGTCCTACTTTCAGTCATATTTTTTCAGGAGGATACGCTGCAGGATATTATAGCTACAAGTGGGCGGAAGTACTCGATGCGGATGCTTTTTCCGTTTTTGAAAAAAATGGTATTTTTGATCAGGAGACAGCCCAATCATTTTTGGAAAATATCTTAAAGAGAGGTGGTTCCGAGCATCCTATGATTTTATACAAACGGTTTCGCGGAAAAGAACCCTCTATTGATGCTTTACTCAGAAGAAACGGAATTGTTGATTCAAAGAATTGACTTTAAAAACAGAATCTATAGCATAACAAAAATGAAAAAACACTTGGTATTTATGATGTTGGCAACGGGATTGCTTTGCTCTTGTCAAAAAACTCCGAAATATGCTTCCTACGACGATTATCCGATTTATGATGGATCTGACCTCGAATTGACTTATACTCCTGAAGCTTCCACTTTCAAAGTTTGGGCGCCAACTGCTTCGGAAGTAAAACTCTTGCTTTATGAGGATGGTTCTGAAGACGGAGCATCAAGAGTTTTAAATATGAAGCGAAGTGAAAAAGGGACATGGAAACTGCACATAAAAGAAGACTTGGAGGGAAAATTTTACACCTTTCAGGTGAAAGTAAATGAACGGTGGCTGGATGAAACTCCCGGCATGTGGGTAAAAGCAACCGGCGTTAACGGCAAAAGAGCTGCCATTATCGATATGTCAAAAACCAATCCTGCAGGCTGGGAAATGGATGTCAGACCGCCATTGAAAGACGAAGCCGATATAATTCTGTATGAAGTTCACGTTCGCGATTTTTCCATGTCGCCCAATTCGGGAATCAAAAACAAAGGAAAATTTCTTGCTTTTACCGAACATGGTACTAAAAATACTATGGGGCAAGCAACAGGAATCGACCATTTAAAGGAACTCGGAATTACTCACGTACATTTGTTGCCAAGCTTTGATTTTGCTTCCATTGACGAAACGAAACCGAATGACAATCAGTATAATTGGGGTTATGATCCGTTGAACTACAATGTTCCTGAAGGAAGTTATTCCACCAATCCTTACGATCCGGCTGTCCGTATAAAAGAATTCAAACAAATGGTTCAAGCTCTTCATCAATCTGGCATACGCGTGGTGATGGATGTGGTTTACAATCATACTTTTATAGGAGAAAATTCGCATCTCAATTTGCTGGTACCCGGCTATTTTTATCGAATGAAGCCCGATGGGTCATGGTCGAATGCTTCCGGATGTGGAAATGAAACGGCTTCCGAAAGAGCCATGATGCGTAAGTTTATTGTCGAATCAGTTGTTTATTGGGCTACTGAATATCATATCGATGGCTTCAGGTTCGATTTAATGGGTGTGCATGATATTGAAACCATGAATGCCGTTCGGCTGGCTCTCGATAAAGTTGATCCTTCCATTTGTATTTACGGAGAAGGATGGACAGCAGGACCATCAGTTTTTCCTGAAGAAAAAAGGGCACTGAAAAAAAATGCCAAACAACTGGATGGAATTGCTGTTTTCAGTGACGACATTCGCGATGCACTCAAAGGAAGCTGGCAGCACCCCGAAATTCCGGGTTTTGTTTCGGGAGTGGACAGTTTGGAGGAAAGTGTGAAATTTGGAGTGGTCGGTTCCATTCAACATTCACAAATAGATTATTCCCGACTGATTTATTCTAAAGAGCCTTATGTCAATGATCCCACACAAGTCATCAGTTATGTTTCCTGCCACGATGATTTGTGTCTGGCTGACAAACTTCGTTCTTCCAAACCGGCTGGCGCAACCGATGAAGAAATATTGCGATTCGACAAATTGGCTCAAACCATTGTTTTTACTTCTCAAGGCATTCCTTTTATTTATGCCGGAGAAGAATTGTTTAGAACAAAAAAAGGCGTTCATAACTCTTATCAGTCGCCTGATTCCATCAATCAAATTAACTGGGACAACAAAACCGTTTTTCAGGATTTGTTTGAATATTATCGAGGATTAATTTCAATGCGCAAAGCTCATCCGGCTTTCAGACTTGGTACACAAAAAAATGTGCAGCAATACTTGCATTTTTTGGATATGAAAACTCCCAATGTAGTTGCATTTACCCTTACCGATAATGCCAAAGGTGATACATGGCGCAATATTCTGGTTATTTACAATGGCAATCGAAAATCTGTTATGGTTGAAATTCCTGAAGGAGAATGGAATTTGGTTTGTAACGACGGAAAAATTAATTTGACAGGTATTGCTCAGGTAAAAACAACTGCTTTTGTCGTTGCTCCTTCTTCTGCAAGTATTTTGTATCAGCTGTAGAAAATAGTAGAATTGAGAATAAATTTTAGTTGAAAAAACAAACGTAACGAAACAATAGAATGGAAGAGGAAAAAATTACGGGATTACCTGAAAATGCGCACAGGGAATTGAAAGAAGGAGAAGAATATAAACCGATTCTTCCCGCAGAAAAAGTTTTTCCGGAGGTAAATTTTCGCTCCGTATCGACAGGTTTACTTATGGCAGTTCTTTTTTCGGCAGCTGCAGCCTATCTGGGATTAAAAGTTGGACAGGTTTTTGAAGCGGCTATTCCCATTGCCATTATTGCTGTAGGTCTTTCGAGCGCCGCCAAACGAAAAAATGCTTTGGGCGAAAACGTCATTATTCAGTCCATAGGAGCAAGTTCCGGCGTTATTGTGGCAGGTGCCATTTTTACTTTGCCCGCTTTATATATTCTCCAAGCCAAATATCCCGATATTTCGGTAAATTTTATACAGGTTTTTCTCAGTTCGCTGCTAGGTGGTGTGTTGGGAATACTTTTTTTAATACCTTTTCGTAAATACTTTGTTTCCGATATGCACGGCAAGTATCCTTTTCCGGAAGCAACAGCCACCACGCAAGTGCTTGTTTCGGGTGAAAAAGGTGGAGATCAGGCCAAGCCCCTGATTATAGCAGGTATCATCGGTGGTTTGTATGATTTTATTGTTGCTACTTTTGGAGCATGGGCTGAAGTATTTACTTCCCGTATTTTACCTTTTGGTGAACAAATTGCCGAAAAAGCTAAACTTGTTTTCAAAGTCAATGTTGGCGCTGCCGTGTTGGGATTGGGATATATTGTGGGATTGAAATATGCAGCCATAATTTGTGCGGGTTCTGCCTTGATTTGGTTTGTTGTTATTCCTGTATTGCCACTATTAAACGATCAGATAATTCATTTGCTAAATCCGGCTTTTCAAGGAACTTTAGCTGCCATGAGTCCCGAAATTATTTTTAGAGATTTTGCCCGACATATCGGTATTGGAGGAATAGCAATGGCAGGTATTATCGGCGTAGCAAAATCATGGAAAATTATCACGAATGCTGTAGGGTTGGCTGCGAAAGAGTTGAAAGGCGGAACAAAATCACTTGATCAGCAAAAAATCAAACGTACTCAGCGCGATATTTCAATGAAAATTATTATCTTTGGAATAATCGTTGCACTGTTGGCAACTTTTTTGTTCTTTTATTTTGGAGTAGTAGGAAATTTGACACATGCAGTAGTTGGCATACTGGTGATAGGTATTATTGCCTTTTTGTTTACTACGGTAGCAGCCAATGCTATTGCTATTGTTGGTACCAATCCGGTTTCGGGTATGACGTTAATGACGCTGATTCTTTCTTCCGTCATTATGGTTGCTGTGGGCTTGAAAGGAACCGCAGGCATGACGGCATCGTTGATTATGGGTGGTGTAGTGTGTACGGCATTGTCTATGGCTGGTGGTTTTATCACCGACTTGAAAATTGGTTATTGGATCGGGAGTACACCTGCCAAACAGGAAAGCTGGAAATTTTTGGGAACACTCGTTTCGGCCGCCACGGTGGGAGGCGTCATTATGATTCTTAATAAAACTTACGGTTTTACTGGCGAAAACGCTTTGGTTGCTCCACAGGCCAATGCTATGGCAGCAGTAATAGAGCCGCTGATGTCGGGAGTTGGTGCACCTTGGCTTTTGTATGGAATTGGAGCAATGATTGCTTTGACACTGAATTTTTTCAACATTCCTGCTCTGGCTTTTGCATTAGGAATGTTTATTCCGTTGGAATTAAATGTTCCTTTGCTGGTTGGTGGACTTGTTAGCTGGTATGTTTCGGGCAGAAGCAGCAGTAAGGAATTAAACCGTTTGCGTCAGGAAAAAGGAACATTGATTGCTTCAGGATTTATAGCCGGAGGTGCTTTAATGGGTGTTGTCAGTGCTGCTTTGCGTTTTGCCGGCATTCAGTTCTCCAATGAAAGCTGGCTGCATCAGTCTGGTTCCCAATGGTTGGCCCTATTGATGTATGTTCTGCTGATTTTGTATTTTATTTGGGACAGCTTACGAATTAAGGAGAATAAATAATATTAGCAATTAAATTTTATAAATAAGGATAATTAAATATGTTTGAATCACTTTCTGAAAGACTTGAGAGATCGTTTAAAATTTTAAAGGGCGAAGGACGAATAACCGAAATCAATGTAGCAGAAACATTGAAAGATGTCAGAAAAGCTTTGCTCGACGCAGATGTTAATTACAAGACAGCTAAAACTTTTACCGATACTGTAAAGGAAAAAGCATTGGGCGAAAATGTACTGACTTCTATTAAACCCAGTCAGTTGATGATAAAAATTGTTCACGATGAGTTGGCTCAACTTATGGGTGGCTCAAGTGTGGACATTAATCTGAAAGGTTCTCCTGCTGTAATTTTGATGGCTGGATTGCAAGGATCTGGTAAAACCACTTTTTCGGCGAAACTTGCCAATCTGTTGAAAACGAAACGTGGAAAAAATCCCTTGTTGGTTGCCGGCGATGTGTATCGACCTGCTGCTATCGAACAATTGAAAGTGTTGGGTGAGCAGCTCAAGATTCCACTGTATTCCGAAGAAGACAATAAAAATCCTGTTTCAATTGCTGAAGCTGCCGTAAAGTTTGCTAAACTTCACGGATATGATGTGGTCATTGTGGATACAGCAGGCCGTTTGGCAGTGGATGAAACTATGATGAACGAAATAGCAGCCATAAAAAAAGCTATTCAACCACAGGAAATTTTATTTGTCGTAGATGCCATGACCGGACAGGATGCGGTGAACACAGCAAAAGAATTCAACGATCGACTCAATTTTGATGGCGTTGTACTGACCAAACTGGATGGCGACACACGAGGCGGAGCTGCTCTTTCTATTCGTTCCGTAGTTGATAAGCCCATTAAATTTGTTGGAACAGGCGAAAAAATGGACGCTCTCGATGTCTTTCATCCTGAACGAATGGCCGACCGTATTTTGGGCATGGGCGATATCGTTTCGTTGGTAGAAAAAGCTCAGGAACAATACAATGAAGAAGAAGCCCGAAAGTTACAGAAAAAAATTGCAAAAAATCAATTTGATTTTAACGATTTTCTGTCGCAAATTTCTCAAATCAAAAAAATGGGAAATATAAAAGATTTGGCCTCCATGATTCCAGGTATGGGAAAAGCTTTAAAAGATGTGGATATTGACGACAGCGCTTTCACCGGTATCGAAGCCATAATTTTTTCCATGACGCCTGAAGAACGCGAAAATCCAAAATTACTTAACGGAAGTAGAAAAATCCGCATAGCAAAAGGTAGTGGAAGAAGTATTGTGGAAGTTAACAGGTTGTTGAAACAATTCGACCAAGTAGGTAAGATGATGCACATGGCAACTGTTGGTCAAAAATTAAAGATGGGCAAAAGGAAATAAAATAAACTGCAGAAAAACGAAATTTCATTTTTCTGCAGTTTCTGCTTTGAGAGCAGTAAAGGAAAAAATTAAGCGTTCGCGTTTTTTCCTAATCTTCCAGGTAATAAGTAATGGTAGAAACCACACGAATATTTTTGATATAGGGTGTATTTTCGTCTCTGTCGGAAATAATAAACTGACCTTGCGTGGCGCTTTTAATTTTTCCCAATTTGCTTCCTGAATCTTTGGCAAATTTTTCGGCTGCTTTTCGTGCGTTTTTAGTAGCTTCCTCAATCATTTGGGGCTTGATTTCATTCAGTTTCGTATATTCGTATCGGACGCTGTAATTGTTTACAGTAACGGCAATTCCTTGTTTAAGAAGTTCAGCCTGACGCGACATCAAAGCAAGAACCTTGTCAACATTTTGGGTGCTGACAGTAATGACGGAAGTCAAATTGTATCGGTAAGGCGATTTGTTTTCTGTAAATCTCTCGGCTTCCCTGTCAACAATCTCCGGCGCTGAAACAGATATTTCATTCTCCTGAATGCCGTTTTCCTTTATAAAGGAAATAATGGCTTGATTCTTTTTATTCAAATCTACATAAAGCTGAGCAAGATCATTTCCCAAATCCTTGTAAAGAATAGGACAAATTACCTTGTTGGCAGGGACTTCCATCTCGGCAAGCCCTTTAACTTCTACAGCGCGGTCTTTTTGTGAGAAGATTTTGATTCCGCTTCGAATAAACAGCCCCAGAAAAATTATTCCTATAGCAATAATGGATGCTTCAACAATTCTGTTTTTCATGGAATTGATTTTTTAATTTGTGAAACAATATTGTTTGTTTAGAAAAAATACATTTTTTAGAAATTAACACTAATTCAATTTGCGAATTCGCACTTCAATTTCGGGTCTGTTTTTCAGCAGATTTACCAATTCGTTTGTATTGGTATTCCCATAATGATAAGGATATAAAATTTTTGGCATAAAGCTAAGAGCAGCTTCGGCTACCATTTTTGGCGTCATTGTGTAAGGGAGATTCATGGGAAGAAAGGCCACATTTATGTTTTTCAACGATTTCATCTCAGGAATATTTTCGGTATCACCAGCCACATAAACTTTAAAATTCCCGAATGTCAATACGTATCCGTTTCCTTTTCCTTTGGGATGGAATGGTTCGCCAGTATTTGTTTTGTGTTGAATGTTATATGCCGGAACAGCCTGAATGTGAATAAGTTTCTGCCAGTCGTAAGTATCTCCGTTTTTCATGACTTTTCCTTTTTGCAGTTGATTTTTGCAAGTTTGGGTAAGAATGATTTCGGTTTCCTTTTTACTGATTTTGTTGATAGTGGCTACATCAAAGTGATCGGCGTGTTCGTGTGTTATTAATATTAAATCGGCTTTTGGGAGGGTTGAATAATCAGCAAACATGGCAGTTGGGTCAATATGGATCACTTTATTGTTGATTTCAAACATCAAAGTTCCATGCCCAATAAATGTAATGGTTAAATTTCCTGCAGAAGTGGAAAATGCATCTCTTTCAAATTTTTGTGAAGACGCTTTCATAGAATACGATATGAGAACAAGCGACAATGTAATGGTGAATAACTTTTTCATGGCTTTGTTTTTAATGGATTTTATAAAAACAATCAAGAAGCAACTATATTATCGGTGTAAAGATAAGAAAAATATTATTGATTTGGCATCACCGAATGTGTTCGAATCTTGAAGCGTCGAGTCGTAGAAGAATAAAAAGAAGAATTGTAAATCCCCACAAGGAAGAACCACCATAGCTGAAAAATGGCAAAGGAATCCCAATAACAGGCATAATACCAAGCACCATCCCAACATTGACCATAATGTGGAAAAAGAAAATACTGACTACACAATACGCATATACTCTATTAAAAGTTTCTCGTTGCCGTTCAGCTATATTTATCAATCTTATCAGAAAAAGCCAATATAAAATAAGTACTATTGTGGAGCCGACAAAGCCATGTTCTTCTCCAACGGTACAGAAAATAAAGTCGGTATCCTGTTCCGGAACGTATTTTAATTTGGTTTGCGTGCCATTCAAAAAACCTTTTCCCCAAAAGCCGCCTGAGCCAATGGCGATTTTGGATTGATTGATATTATAACCCGCTCCCATAGGATCATTTTCCATGTTCAGCAAAACTTTGATGCGTGTTTGTTGATGGGGTTCGAGCGTTTTTTCAAAAATATAATCGGACGAGAAACTGAAAAGTAAGAATCCAAATGAAATAAGGGAAAGATAAAGGAATTTTTTATGGCGAAATTTCAATTCCATCACCATCCAGTATATGCAGGAAGCCAGCACTGTGAAAAAAGCCACCGAATTGAAATTTACCCGAAATTTAAGACTGACCAGATAGGAAATAAGAGCCACCAATAAAGTTCCACCCAACAAATAAAGCGCTTCTTTTTTGTTTTTAACAAAAAAATAGGCATAGATAAACTGTCCGAGAATAATTAACGTCATAGCCAACACAATTCCCAGCGTTCCTGTTCCGGCTGAAATGGGAACAATGCTGAACCGAATAACTACAACAAAGAAAAGTGCAGCCAAAGCGCCAATCAATAAAATAATTCCATTCATTCCCTCCCGATAAAACATAAGAAAGAATGACAGAAAAACCAAAGCCGATCCGGTTTCGTTTTGCAGCAAGATGAGAATCATAGGAATAAATATGATTATTAACAAAGGAATCATGTTTTTCCACGACCGCAATTTGAAACCATAAGTATTCATAAATTTGGCCAAAGCCAGAGCTGTGGCCATTTTAGCAATTTCGGCCGGCTGAAAGCTAATGGGACCTATGACAATCCACGAACGCGAACCTTTGATGTCGGGAGCAACGAAAATTGTGGCGATAAGCAATAAAATGGTGAATCCGTAGATCACGTAACTGAAATAATTGTAAATACGCTCATCGATTAGCAAAAGAATGCCTGCAATACCAAATGCCGTCAGTATCCAGATAAATTGTTTCCCTGCGCGCTGACTGAAATCCAAAATTCCCGGATGCTCGAAGTCGTAACTTGCCCCATAAATGCTTAGCCAACCCATAAAAACGAGCAGTACGTAGTAAATGATGGTTGTCCAGTCGTATTTAATATTAGAAGTCCTGGCCATTGATAGAATCAGTAAGATTGGTTTTATTTATTTTTCTTGTTGCTGATGCCGAAAAAGTTGTAGTTGTAATTCGTTCCAGCAAATCTGTACGTTCTATTTTCCCGTTGATATATTGTTCAATCATTAAACTGGCAATTGGCAGTGCCCATGTGGCGCCGAATCCGGCATTTTCTACCACAACGGCTATTGCAATTTGTGGATTTTCTCTTGGTGCATATCCTACAAATATCGAATGGTCTTTCCCCCGACTGTTTTGAACCGTTCCTGTTTTTCCACACATGCTCATATTGGGAACTTTGTAGTGTCGGGCTGTTCCAAATTCGCAAACTCGCCACATTCCTTCATCTACTATGTC
>JAAYUQ010000080.1 GCA_012517575.1 Bacteroidales bacterium
GGTGTTCCGAACATGGCTTTGTATTTTCCGGCTAAGTTGTTGATTTTTGTGGCATCGACACTGCCAAAGGTTCCGATTTGATTTTCAGTTTGCGTAAGCGAAACAGAAGGGAAACGAAACCAATGAATGCTATCGCTGCTTATTTCAACCCATGCTAATTCGAGAAAACTATCGTTGAAAGCATTTTCAAAAACGGCAAAATCAAAACCTTCTTTATTGCATATGGGTTTTGCAAACGACAAAATTGCTGTTCCTCCATCGCCTAAGCTCACCACTTCATTATCTGCTTTGCCCAAGGCTAAACTATCGGTACCATAGCTCACAAAACCATTTTGTGGCTGAGCAATATCTTCATATCCTCTCATTACGACGCACTTTGTTGCCCAATCTGCAAAAACAGAGCTATCGGCATATATGGCGGTTGTGCCTTCTATTCCCGCAGCAGGAGGGAATTGACATTCCCCCCTGAGGGAAATAAAGATGAAAAATAAGAGTACGAAGCAAATTTTCATCCGATTTTATTGTTTAATTAATAGTTGTTTTATTATTTCTCCGTTATCCGTTGCTTTCAATAAATAATAACCCGAAGGTAAAGAACGAATGTTTATAAAATCATTCATTGATGGATGAGTTAATACAATTTGCCCAAGTGAATTATAAATTTCAACATTATTTAACTTCTTATTGAAGAAAACAACATCGCTGGATGGATTCGGATAAATTTTTAAGGCAGTTGTATGGTTTTCAGAAATTGTATTATATAAAGAATACATTATATTATCGAAACAAAAATAAGCCGGTGTGTTCATTCCAAACATGCCTGTATCGCTTGAACTCAAAGAAAATGAAAGCTTGTTAATGGCTCCTAAACTTGTTAAATCTACATTCTGCCAGTCTTTAACGATATAATCTTGAGCATTATCTATAAATCTGTAGTCGGCCAAATAAAATTCAACTGTTCCGGTAGTGATGCTATCGAGCATGCCGGTAATGGTGAGTTTGAACCAATCGGGATCATCACCGGTAGTTCCTCCGAATTTCTTGCTGTAAGCATCGCCATTCTTCATGGTTAGAGCAGCATAGGTAGAATTTGTAACATACATAGAAATGGGTTGAATAACCGATGAAAAACTTACAACATTTGGAATAATTTGACCCGTATTCCAGTCTGAATTGTTGTAATTAACTCCAAAAATGGGAGAATTGATTAACGAATTTCCGGCAAAATTGCTATATTGATTAGAAAAGTCTTGGGTAACGGTATCCGCCTTGTTAGAGTAGGCAAATCCCGACCATGAAGTCATACCACCTCCCCAGTCGACAAACGAGTTTGGGAAAGTAGCTATACCATTGGCGGTAAAACTTCCACTCATGTCGCTTCCGTTCCAAAACGAATCGGGAGGTAGCGAGAGGTTTTCAAAATCAACAACATTTTGGCTCTTAGCCAATGCAAATGCTCCGGTAAAGGCAGCAACAAGAATCATTTTTTTTAACATATACAAAAAAGTTTTAATTAAGCCATCGCCTCATCAAAACTTCGAGTAAAAAGGGAGAAAAAAGATGCAATTCTCTCTTTGCTTTTAACCCGAAAGCGTTGAAATCGATTGCTCTAAGCAGGTCTTCTGGCTTTCCCGATTTTCAACACCTTCCCGCTAAATAGTGCAGTGGTAACTGTCGAAAATACAATGCCTTGAGGGCATCGGGATTACAGCTGCGGGTACAGCTCCGGATTTTCACCGGATTCCCTTTCATCCTTCTTTGATAAAGAAGAATTACTTAGAACAATGCAAAGGTAGAAAATATTTTTTAATCCAATTTTATTTCTCAAAAAAATTTTTGAATAAAATTTTATTATTGTACTTTTGTTAAAATTTAAAAAACTTTATCTATGAGAAAACTATCTTATTTAGTGTTATTTACTTTAATAACCTTGCTTTTTGCTTGTTCCGGCAGTAAAAATGAAAGTACTGGAAACAACGATTCGTTAGCAACAACTGAATCAACCGAGGCGATGACTCAGGGTCAACGTTATGGCATCAAATCGGGTATTGTATATTACGAACCGATGGATTTTATGGGCATGAAATCTACACAAGTATTGTATTTTGACGATTATGGCAAGAAAGAATGCCGCGAAACCATTATTGAAGGTGATATTATGGGCATGAAAACGAAAAA
>JAAYUQ010000081.1 GCA_012517575.1 Bacteroidales bacterium
GCGCAGGATTATATCGATATAAAGATTGATTTGAACCGTGAACTGATTACCAATCCTTCCAGCAGAAGATCGGAAGTAAGCAGCACGAGTTTATCTTTATATGAGAGAACAGCTGCATCGTCACCAATGCCTTTTACAGTGGAACGATTTTTAATTTTTACCTTTTCTGTCAAGTGTTTGATTAATCCAAATTCTCCTAAGGTGGAAATTTCCGTGTGGGACATAATGGTCGATTTTATGGTTTTATTGTTTGAGGCGACAAAGTTATTCAAATTCGCCGTGTTTGACAAATTCCTTATTTCCTGATTATCGTATTGATTTACAATAAATTGTTTGTTTTTTCAATTTTTATGCTTTCTTTTGCCTTCTTCTTTCCTTTTTCTCCAAAAAAATCTGTTACTTTGTGTAGAAAGAACAAACAAGAATCAATTTATTCATGTCAACAAAATTAATGAAAGCGGATAAAATCGCAGTCTCCGGTCATATTGATTTTTATTCGGTAAATACAGAATCTGCTTTTTATTTGCCTATGGCAGATGGGGGAATTGCAGCAGGATTTCCAAGTCCGGCGCAGGATTATATCGATATAAAGATTGATTTGAACCGTGAACTGATTGCCAATCCTTCCAGCACTTTTTTGGGCAGGGTAAAAGGAACATCGATGAAAGATGCAGGCATTGAAGATGGCGATATTCTGATTATCGACAAATCCCTCGAACCGCAGGATGGCGATATGGCAGTGTGTTTTCTGGATGGTGAATTTACGCTGAAATATATCCGGATAGAAAAGGATGCCGTGTATTTAATGCCGGCAAATCCGAAATTCAAACCGATTAAGGTAACGGAAGAAAATCATTTCTGTATTTGGGGAATTGTTACCTACTCCATAAAGCATCACAAACCAAAGCAGGGAAAAACGAAATAGTCCGGGAAAATTTTTCAGGAAATTAAGAAAGCAGAAGAAAGATGAACACGATGTTTGGGTTGGTAGATTGTAATAATTTTTATGTATCCTGCGAACGCGTTTTTAATCCATCGCTCAAAGGGCGTCCAGTAGTGGTGTTGTCCAATAATGATGGTTGTGTAATTTCCCGTTCCAACGAAGCCAAAGCGTTGGGAATACCAATGGGACAACCTGCCTATCAATTGAAAGAATTGATTGAAAAACAAAATGTTGCCGTTTTTTCTTCCAATTATGTATTGTACGGCGATATGTCTCACAGGGTGATGACTACACTTGCATCTTTTGTTCCCGATATGGAAATTTATTCCATAGATGAAGCTTTTTTACTGTTCGATGGATTTGAAGAGTTGAATTTAAAGGAATTGGGAAGAAAAATTGTAGATACAACTATTCGTAATACCGGTATTCCTGTCAGTATGGGTATTGCTCCTACCAAAACACTGGCAAAAGTAGCCAACAAATTAGCAAAAAAATTTCCCGATTACAAGGGACTTTGTTTAATTGATTCTGATGAAAAACGTGAAAAAGCGCTTAAACTCACCGCCATTGAAGATGTTTGGGGAATTGGCAGACAATATTCCAAAATGCTGGCTTATCATGATATTCGATCGGCGTGGAATTTTACACAAAAATCGAAAGCTTGGGTACGCCGAAATATGAGCGTAACGGGTGAACGTACCTGGCTCGAATTGCAAGGAAATCCGTGTATTGAAATGGAACACGTTGCTGCAAAAAAATCCATTTGTACGTCTCGAAGTTTTGGTGAAAGACTCACAGAATATGCTCCCGTATCGGAAGCTGTAGCGAATTTTGCCGCCAACTGTGGCGAAAAGTTGAGAAAACAATATTCAAAAGCTTCTCTGCTGACAGTTTTTATTCATACCAACCCTTTCTCGACTACACAATTGCAATATTTTAATCAGAAAACCGTTCCTTTACCTATTCCAACCAACGATTCGGCCGAATTGATCCACCATGCGTTGCAAGCGTTGAAGGCTATTTTTGCCAAAGGTTATCTGTACAAGAAAGCAGGAGTTATTGTGAGCGATATTGTTCCTGAAACTCCACTTCAGACCGATTTGTTTGATACGCGCGACAGGGAAAAATTCGGCAAAGCCATGCAGGTAATGGATAGTTTAAATGCAACCTACGGGAAACACAAAGTCCGCCTTGCTGCACAAGGTTTTGGACGAAACTGGAAACTGAAAAACGAAAAACTTTCTCCTTTTTATACTACCCGCCTCAAGGATATTCTGGAAGTCAAAGCTACGGAATAATAATTTCATGGCTTTTGTCCGAAGCAAAGCTTTTTTAAAGTGCTGTTCAGTTTATAAAACTTTAAGTTCCCCTTTATTGGCTTATTATTTGCATGTCAATTGCTTACGCCAGCATCTCTGGTACTTGGTTGCGAATTACTTCCTCCAGCCTTTAAATCATCGTTGCTGATAGATTTTTGTACTTTTTTAATACTGGTTTTTAAATTTCCAAATCTAAAAGTGGCGCTTAACCGAACGTTGCGTATGGGTTCCAGATAAGTTGTTTCTTGCGTGAATCCTTCACCTTTGGTTGTAGATTTGAATTTTACCGAAGCAGCAAAAGGATTGACTGTAGAGAGATTGATGTCCAGTTTTTTGTTAAAGAAGCTCTTCATTACATTGAACGAATAAAAATAAAAGGATGACTGGGTAGTTTGGAGTTGAATGTTGCCGCTAAAAATTCCTCCGTTGGCTCCCAAACGTAAATCTTTTGGGAGGGTTAGTGTCAGTCCGCTGAAAATTTGTCCCGAAAAACCATTATTTTTAAGCTGAGTTTCGTCTGTACTGCGAATATCGGTATAATTTGTATTGGCATTTACAAACCATCGAATTTTTAAATTGGGTGTCCAACTTCCAAACAAATTCAAACCAACATTTTGATTTTTTCCAATATTGGCTTGAGTATTGTGTGTTACACCATCTTTAACAAAGCTGTATGAAGTGATGGCATTATTGGTTAATGAATAGCTGAGCGTAGTATTTAAATTGATTTTTGGAGTAAAAGTACCGAAATTGATGTTGAAATTATGTGTATGTTCGGCATCGAGTTTTGGATTTCCATAATAGATATTGGTTGGATTTTGGTTGTTGATATAAGGATTAAGATACCAGATGCCGGGACGGGAGATACGCATGTTATATCCGACACGCAGTGTTTTTGTCATTCCTAATTGATAGGAAACTGTAACGGAAGGCACCGGATCAAAAAAATTGTTGTTAATGATGGTGTCCTGAGCATTCATAAAATGAATTTTTTGAAAGGTGTATTCTCCCCGAAAACCAGCATTTAAGCCAAACTTTCCTGTTTTGAAACTGTAATTCAGATAACCGGACATGATATTTTGATGGTGATTCAAATCATTTTTTTGGGTGGAATCGTCTTTCCATGTTTCATCGTTTACGTCAAAAAAAGTATTGTCGGAGGTACTGTAATTTTTTCTGAAAATATATTTTAGTCCGGTTTCCAACGTATGTTTTGATGAAAATGGTAATTCATAATCGATCTGTGTGGTGTGTTCTTTTCCACTTGCTTTGTTAATGCTTTTTTGACGGTAACCATTGGGATAAAAATAATTTCCTTTCACATCAGTAAAAATATTGTCAAAATTGCTGTTGTTGGGATTTTCTTCGTAGCTATAAGAAACCGTTAGCATTTCTCCTTTCTTTTTGAAATTATGTTGATAATCGCCTGAAAGATTCATGCCTCCATATTCGGTTTTGGAAGTTGATTCTGCATGATAACTGTAATTTCGAGTGCCCTCTGATAAAGCGTCTTGAG
The DNA here is from genome assembly GCA_012517575.1 of Bacteroidales bacterium. Lineage (GTDB taxonomy): Bacteria > Bacteroidota > Bacteroidia > Bacteroidales > Paludibacteraceae > MVYY01. Next base: position 3,779 of record JAAYUQ010000081.1, read on the forward strand.
GTGTATTCACTGAATAACTTCCACCATATCGGGATGCAGAAAAGTTAAAAAGATTCAGGGTGTCAGGTTCGTAACTCAAAGCTCCACTCCAATATAAACCTCCTCCATTCACCTTGTTGGTTCCGTTTTGTGTGAGCGAATTTGTCGATAATGGTTCAAATTCTTTCCTTTGGTAAGTAGATTCAGCTTGAGGCTGATTGAAATGGTAATAACTTGTGTTGCCCGTAAATCCAAATTTTCCATATTTGAGTGATAAGTATCCGTTTGCTCCATATCCGCCGCGGATGTCGGTGTTTGCTCCGGCAGAACCCGAATAACCATCGTCAACCCGTTTATCGGTAATGATATTGATAATTCCGCCTACTCCTTCGGCATCATATTTTGCTCCCGGTTCAGTAATTACTTCAATGTTTTTTATACTGCTGGCAGGCATACTTTTTAACACTTGAGAAGGATTATTGGTAATCATGTTTGAAGGTTTGCCGTTGAGATAAATTTTGAAATTTGTTGAACCTTTAAGTTGAATTTTGTCCTCTCCATCAACAGTAACCATCGGGACTTTTCTTAAAAGATCCAAAACGTTGGAAGTAGAAGATTCCGGATCATCTTTGGCATTGTAGGTAAGTTTATCCGTCTCAACCTTTACCAGTGGTTTTTGAGCCACAACACTGATTTCGTCCAATTGAGTAGAGTTCTCGGACAGTACGATTTTTCCTAAATCGATTTTGGATGTGGTTGAAATTTCAATAATTTTTTTTAATGATTTTAATCCTACAAATTGGAAAGTAAAAATATATTTTCCTTCGGGTAAAGTTATGTTGAAATTTCCTTTATCGTCAGCTGCCAATTTTTTAAAAGCAGCATCAGGAGATGTTTCTTTCGCTATAGAAATGGTTGCAAACGGAAGTGGTTCGTTTTCTGTTGGGCCGGCTAATTGACCTTTGACAAGGATAGAAGATTCGGCAAATAAAGAAACAGTGGTGAAGCAACTTAGAAGAAACAGTATAATAATTTTTTTCATTAAATTAATTTTGATCTAAATTCAGTATAATTATTCTGCAAAAGTATTTATTTCCAAAATCGGAAACGTTTCATTTGTTAAAAGTTTAATAACAATTAACCTTTATTGTGAGAGTTTGTTTGTTTAAAATCGGATGATGTGGAGAAAACTGAATTTCAATTTGCCAAGTAGCAAATTTTTTTCGAAATAATTGTTTGAACTGTAAGGCAATAAGGTGAAAAATTTGTTTAGCAACCGGATACATTTTATCAATTATTGGGTGAGTTTGATTTTCAGTATAAAAACTTTTGCAAATAGAATGGTTTATGATTGCAAAAAATTTTTGGTTTATTCTTAATATTTAATGTAAAATACACTATATCAACTGAATATGGTGTTTTTTTGTGATTGTAAATTCTTGCTTTCAAATCAGGTCTTTAATCACAAATCGGGGGGAGCGGAAGGAATGTCGATTACGTACCTGTCATCATTAAAACTTGCCTTTATCATGGCTGGTTATTGTTTTAGAAATCCTTAAATAATCTTGGGCTACTTTGTTTTTCAACTCTTCCTCCCGGATGTTTTGATACTTCATCTTTCGTACTTGGTATATTGTTAGATGACTTTTTCCGCAATAAAGATACAAAATTTTAAAATAAATCAAATAAAATAAAAGTTCCTTTTGCAACGGATTTAATTTTAAACGATAACATGTAGAAATACACAACTTTTGATTGTGATATGTGATTGATATTATTGAAGTGTTATAGTTTTTAATGATTGACTGATTACGCTCAATTTTTGGTAGAAAATAGCACACCATTCTTCAAATTTATTATCCCCTGTTTTTGCAAAATATCCAATAAAAAAGAGGCTGTCCTAATTTTGGGACAACCTCTTTGAGTCATGAGAATTTTTTTTATATTTTTCATTCGGTAATCAGTTTTTCCACTTCTTTCCAGTTTACCACATTCCAAAAGGCTTTCACATAGGCTGCTCTTTTAAACTGATATTTAAGATAATACGCATGCTCCCATACATCCAACGCCAAAACGGGCTTTCCTTTTACCGAAGAAAACGGCATCAAGGTATTATCTTGATTAGGTGTGGAAATTATTCTCAATTTTCCCGATGATTCTTTTATCAGCCATGCCCATCCGGAACCAAATTGTCCTAACGCAGCTTTTTCAAATTCGGTTTTAAAAGTTTCAATGCTTCCAAAATTTTTAATCAGTATTTTTTCGAGTTTTGGCGAAATGGTTGTAAAACCGGCCGGCGCCAGCATTGACCAGTAAAGACAATGATTGTAATAACCTCCGCCATTGTTGCGTACCGACAATTGAATATCAGCCGGCAATTCGTTAATGTTTTGCAGTAATTCGACTATATCCTTTTTGTAAAGTTCAGGATATTTTTCCAGCGTTTTGTTCAAGTTGTTCGTGTATGTAGCATGATGATTATTATAATGAATGTACATGGTTGTACTGTCAATATACGGTTCGAGATCACCGTAGCCATATTCAAGTTTGGGAAGCTGAAATTGTCCGAAGGCCATGACCGTAGCGCCAAATAATGCTATGAATGAAAATGCAAATGATTTCATGTTGATAAATTTTTTGTGTTTAGAATAACTTAAAAACAAATATGTCGTTTTTTTTGTTCAGGGTAAGCAAAATAATTTTCGAAACGATCAAAGTGCTTTTTTTGTTTTCAAGAAGATCATTACTCTTTCCTTTTAACGTTGTAAGTGTAATTTTTAATCAATTACACCGTTATTTTAATCGGTATCCGTCTCTCCGCTTTGGAAGTTGCCTTTTGGAGAGTATGTAAATTAATTCGTATTTTTACACACAAAAATTCTTTTTTAAAGTTTTGTTGAATGATTGATTATATAAAGGGGCAAATTGTTGAGCTGTCTCCAACTTATGTGGTGCTGGAGACAAACGGATTGGGATATTTCATTTCAATACCTTTGCCGACTTATACTTTACTGAGTCATCAATCGGAAGCAAAGCTTTTTTTACACGAAGTAGTGCGGGAAGATGCTTTTTTGTTTTTTGGTTTTGCAACTAAAAAGGAAAGAGAAATTTTTCAGCTGTTAATTTCCGTTTCGGGGATAGGGGTAAATACTGCAAGAATGATCATGTCTTCCTATTCGGTTGAAGAAATTCAGGAAATAATTGCTGCCGGCAATGTGTTGGCGCTGAATGCAATCAAAGGTATTGGTAGCAAAACAGCCCAGCGTATTATTGTGGATTTGAAAGATAAAATTTTGAAGGGAAGAGATGAAATTTCCTCGCAGTCATTGCTTTCCGACAAGAATGCTCAAATTAAAGAAGAGGCAGTTGCAGCTTTGGTTATGCTTGGTTTTCCGGCTGGATCTTCGCAGAAAGCGATAGATAATATTTTAAAAGAACAGTCTCAGCTTGAAGTGGAACAATTGATTAAATTGGCTCTGAAAATTTTGTAATTATCTGTAAAAGAAGAAATTCAAGAAAATTTCATTTTATTGCAGCCACGTTGTTAAGAACAAGGAATAGAAATTTATATGACAAATAGAAAAAAATCAGTTTCGATTTTTGTTTATTTCGGTATTTTTTTAAGTTCAACCGTTGGATTTGTTTATGCATCGCTGCAGCAACCCATCCCCAACGAAAATATTTCCAATGCTGAGAAGCAAACTGATTCTATTCAACAACATTTCCCCGTAAAAAAATTGGTGCAGGATACCTACCAGGATATAACTGTTGCTTATCCACTCGACGCTCCCGTCCCTTCCAACATAAAAACCGAAATTGAATACGACCCTGCAACTGCCAGTTATATTTTGCATACTTATTTGGGTAACATGGAAATTGCTACGCCGTTTCGGATGACTGAACAGGAATATCTCGATTATTCAGGAAAGCAAGAAATGCAACGTTACTGGTACGAGAAAAATTCTACTGTTCAGCAAAATGTTGAAGATAAGTTCAGTGTTACGGACATGAAATTTGATATTGGCCCTGCCGACAAGATATTTGGTCCTGGTGGTGTGCAGATTAGAACGCAAGGTTCGGCTGAAATTTCTATGGGCTTTAAAACCAACAAAATAGATAATCCGGCGTTGACTGAGCGGATGCGCAAAAGTACCATTCTCGACTTTGACGAGAAAATTCAAATGAATGTTAATGGTAAGGTGGGGGACAAAGTCAATTTTAACATGAACTACAATACCGAGTCGAGTTTTGATTTCGACCAGAAATTGTTAAAATTGAATTATAAAGGCAAAGAAGACGACATCATCAAAAACATTGAAATTGGTAACGTCAGCATGCCTTTGAACAGTTCGCTCATTTCCGGAAGCACGGCTCTGTTTGGTGTTAAAACCGATTTGCAGTTTGGTAAGTTAAGTATCAGTGCCGTAGCTTCGCAGCAACAATCCCAGACACAAACAGTCAGTTCAAAAGGAGGAGCACAGACTACCGATTATGAAATTGGTATTGATGAATATGATGAGAATCGGCATTTCTTTTTGGGGCATTATTTCAGAAATAATTTTGAAAATGCCATGAGCAAACTTCCATTTGTAACCTCTGGTGTTACCATTACGCGTGTGGAAGTTTGGGTTACCAACAAACGGGGAAATTACGATCAGGCCAGAAACATTGTAGCATTCATGGACTTGGGAGAAACCCAGCGACTCGACAGTCATCATTGGAATGTACTGTCAGCCTCATCGTTGCCGCAAAATAAAGCCAATTCGCTATATGATGAAATTACCGCTTTACCTAATGTTCGCGACATACAGCAAACCAACAATGTCCTTTCCTCGCAATACGCCGCCGACAGTATTTTTGGTGGCGAAGATTACGAAAAAATTGAAAGTGCTCGCCGGCTTGATCCCTCAGAATATACACTGAATTCAGCTCTGGGATATGTATCGTTGCGTACTGCATTGAATCCCGATGAAGTGTTGGCTGTAGCTTATGAATATACTTACGGAGGACAGGTTTATCAGGTTGGAGAATTTTCTACCGATGCCGTTACCGCTCCAAATGCTTTGATTGTTAAACTTCTGAAAAGTACCGCTCAATCTCCTTCACTTGCCTCTTGGGATTTGATGATGAAAAATGTATATAGTTTGGGAGCTTTACAAATTCAGCCTGAGAATTTTCAGCTGGATATTGTTTATCGAAACGACTCGGTAGGAACCGACCTGAAATACATTACAGAAGGAAATATACAAAATAAGCTTTTGTTGCGTGTAATGAACCTCGATCGACTCAATACCAAAAATGCAGCTCAACCCGATGGAAAATTCGATTATGTGGAAGGTTACACTGTCCTTTCTTCCAGTGGCAGAATAATTTTCCCCGTTTTGGAACCTTTTGGCTCTCATTTGCGGAAGGAGATTGGGAATGATCAAATTGCCGATAAATATGTTTTTCAGGAATTGTACGATTCAACATTGGTAACCGCTCGTGAATACAGTGAAAAAAACAAATTTCACATCGTTGGGGAATACAAGGCCAGTTCGGGAAACGAAATTCGACTGAATGCCATGAATATACCACGAGGCTCGGTTACGGTAACGGCCGGTGGTGTTGCTCTTGTAGAAAATGTTGATTATACAGTTGATTATACTATGGGAACGGTAAATATAATCAATACTTCCATTTTGGAATCGGGAAGCAATATCGACGTGAAATTAGAAAATCAGTCGATGTTCAGCATGCAACGAAAATCGTTGGTTGGAACTCATTTGGAATATCAGTTCAATCGTGATTTTTCGCTGGGAGCTACTGTAATGCATCTTTCCGAAATGCCTTTGACTACCAAAGTCAACACAGGCGATGAACCTATTTCCAATACCATTTGGGGACTTAATACTTCGTGGAGGAAAGAGTCTCAATGGCTTACCAATCAGCTCGACAAGCTGCCGTTTGTTAATGCTACCAAACCTTCAACATTGGCTCTGAATGCCGAATTTGCTCAGCTGATTCCTGGCCATTCCAGCGTTATCAGTTCTGCGGGATTGGCGTATATCGACGATTTTGAATCGACCAAAACCACCATAGATCTTCATTATCCGGTTTTCTGGCATCTTGCCAGTACTCCTTTTGATCCCAATGGCGGACTTTTTCCCGAAGCTGCACGGGGAAAGGATATAGAATACGGAAAAAACAGGGCTTTGCTGGCATGGTATTATGTAGACCCAGTGTTGAATGCCAATAGTAGAACTACCCCTGAAAATTTGAGAAACAATTTGGAATCGCAATCCAATCATTTAACGCGCAATGTGTTGGAAGAAGAAATTTTCCCCAACAAGGAAAGACTTGCTACCCAAACTTCGCGAATGACCATTATGAATCTTTCTTTTTACCCCAATGAAAGAGGTCCGTATAATTTGGATTTGGATGGAATGAATGCAGATGGTTCATTGATGAATCCTGAAAAGCGATGGGGTGGAATTATGCGCAAGCTGGACGTTACGGACTTTGAAAATGCCAACATTGAATATATTGAATTTTGGATGATGGACCCTTTTATTACCGATAAGGATGGCACCCAGAAAGGTGGAGATTTGTATATAAATTTAGGCGATATCAGTGAGGATGTTTTAAAAGATGGGAAAAAGTTTTTCGAACAGGGGTTGAGTATTGATGGCGATGTTACCAAAAGCGATACCACGGTGTGGGGAAGAATTCCAAAAACACAATCTACGGTTACGGCTTTTGACAATACGCCAGGTGCAAGAAAATATCAGGATGTTGGGTTGAACGGACTTTCCAACGATGAAGAATTTGAATATCCTACTTACAAAAAATTTGTAGAACAAATTATTGAAAAAATCAATCCTCAAACCCGTCAACAATGGCAAGATGACCAATTTTCTCCATTAAATGATCCCGCAGGCGACAATTATCATTTTTATCGGGGTTCTGATTATGACGATCAGCAAAAAGATATTCTATCGCGATACAAACATTATAATGGAACAGAAGGAAATTCTCCTGAAGCAGAAAATGTCAACGAAAGTTACACTACTTCAGCAACTTCGCTTCCCGATATGGAAGATTTGAATGAGGACAATACCATGAACGAATACGAGAAATATTATCAGTACCGGGTTCAGATTCGTAGAGATGCTTTTCAGGTTGGGAAAAACTATATTGCAGACAAGATAACTTCGAATGTGCAGCTGGCCAATGGAAATGTAGAACCCGTAACATGGTATCAGTTCCGTGTCCCGGTTCGTGAGTACGATGAAAAAATCGGGAGCATTCGCAATTTTAAATCGATTCGGTTTATCAGAATGTTTCTTACCGATTTTGAAAAAGATATTCATTTGCGTTTTGCTACTTTCGATTTGGTTAGGGGAGAGTGGCGTAGTTATACCAAGTCGTTATATCCAAATGGATTAGCTCCGTCTTCAGATGGCAAATTAGAAGTTCAGGCTGTAAATATCGAAGAAAATGCGGATCGTACGCCCGTAAATTATGTGTTGCCTCCGGGAGTTACCCGAGAAACGGATCCGGGACAACCACAGCTTTTACAGTTAAATGAACAGTCGATGGTTTTGAGAGTCAGAGATTTGGCGCCAAATGATGCCAAAGCCGTTTATAAAACAACCTCATATGACATGCGTCAGTACAAACGTCTTCAAATGTTTGTACATGCCGAAAAATTGATTGACGATATTTCCAATCTGCAGGATAATGAATTGACCTGCTTTATCCGAATCGGTACCGATATGGTGAACAATTACTACGAATATGAAATTCCCTTACGGCTGACGCCTCCAGGAAAATATTTGGGTGAAAACACCGGACAGCGAGAGATTGTATGGTACCCTGAAAATATGTTCGATTTTGCTTTTTCAAAACTGATTAATGTAAAACTGCAACGCAATAAGACTCTTCAAGCAAGTGCGGGAAATGTGTCTAATCTTGTACCTTATACTATATTTTATCCAGATAAACCAAAAAACAGAATTACAGTTGTCGGTAATCCTACTATTTCGGATGTTCAGAATATTATGATTGGTATTCGAAACAGAAGCGGAAGCATCAAATCGGGAGAAATTTGGGTCAACGAATTACGTATGTCGGAATTTGATGAATCAGGTGGTTGGGCAGCCATGGGAAATTTGGCTGTTGGTCTGTCGGATATTGGAACGCTGAATTTCTCGGGAAGAATTGAAACATCGGGATATGGAAGCATTGAGAGTAATGTAATGAACCGCCGGTTGGAGGACTTGCGCCAGATGAATTTTGCTGCTGCCGTAGAATTGGGTAGGTTTTTACCAGAGCAGGCAAAGTTACAGATTCCAACCTATTTTTCGTATACCAACGAAACCGTATCGCCAAAGTATAATCCTCTCGATCAGGATGTCGAATTATCCGATGCTTTGGATAATCTTCCCACAAAAACTGATCGGGATTCCTTGCTGAATTTGTCGCAAACGGTAAGCACTTCCAAAAGTTTTAATGTTTCCAATGCTAAAGTTAATATTAAAAGTAAAAAACCGCAGTTCTATGACCCGGCTAATTTAAAATTTACTTATGCCTATATTGAAAACAATGAACACAATTCGGAAATTGAACAAAATTTGGTAAAAAACCAGCGTGCAGCGGTCGATTACAATTTTAATTTTGCTGCTCAGCCATGGGAACCGTTTAAAGATGTAAAAGCTTTGAACAGTCCAGCATTAAAACTTATCAAGGATTTTAATCTGTACTATCTTCCTTCGTCTTTAAATTACAATGCCAATCTCAACCGAGCATATTCGCAAATCAAACTTCGGAGTTTTGATGTTTATTCGGGCAATTATTCCAACGATGAATTGTCTAATCTCACTTTCAGTAAGGATTTTATGTTCAATCGTCAGTTCGACATCAAATATGATATGACCCGTTCATTACATTTCAGTTTTCAAACAGTAATGAACGCAAACATTGACGAGCCATATTTTACGCCTGAGATGGGAAAGGAATATTACGAAGCGTGGCGCGATACGGTGTGGCACAACATCAAAAAGCTTGGAACGCCCTATGTTTATCAGCAAGTATTTACTGCTTCGTGGAATGTTCCATTCAATAAAATACCTATTACGGATTGGATGCAGGCAAATGTTTCTTATAATTCCAATTACAACTGGAATCGGAGCGCACAAATGGAAGGAGGAGCAGATATTGGAAATTCTGCTACCAGCACGGGTTCATGGCAACTTGATGGTCAATTGAATTTTGAAACTTTATACAATAAATCTAAGTTTCTGAAAAATGTGTTGAACCGAAACAAAGTTACCAATGCCAGAACTCAACCTTTCAAACCTGGCAATTTTACGCAAACGGTTCAACTCAAATCCGATCAGCCGCTCACTATTCAGCACCGCTTGGGAAGTGATCGTATTAAACTCACAGCAAAAGATAAAGGCGGAAATGAGGTGTTGCTTTCCTATAAAGTTAAAAATGCAACTTCGGTAGAAATTTTACCGAAACAAAACATGGACAGCATCACGATAAATATTGTCAGTATGAATCCCAATCAGCAGTCGGTTGCAAATAAAACACTTGATGTTGCTTTGGGGGCTTTAATGATGGTTCGACGTTTTTCCATCAATTATCGGGAAAACAACAGTACGGTATTGTCGGGATTTTTGCCTGAAGCAGGATTTATGGGACAACAGACCTACAATGGAGCAGATGCTCCAGGATACGCTTTTGCTTTTGGATTTCAGGACAAAGATTTTATTAAAAATGCTTTTGAAAAAGGTTGGCTGAATACTGGAGATTCGGTGGTAAATCCCGCCACTACTTCTTTTACTTCCGATCTTGACATCAAAGCTACGCTGGAGCCAATTCCTGGTTTTAAAATTGATTTGAATGCCCGGCGATACACCGCTTCAAATACTTCGGTTTTCTATATGTATGAAGATATGCCTACAACCTACACCGGTAGTTTTAATATTACACAAATTGGTTTGTCCACAGCGTTCAAAAAGCTGGGAACCGCCACCGATAATTACAATTCGGAGACTTTTAATAATTTTCTTGCCAATCGACAAAAAGTTGCCGATCGGCTGAATCAGAAATATGCCGGTACGCGTTATCCGCAAAGTGGATTTATCAAATCTTCCAGTTTAGCAGGCAAAGAATATGATCCGTCGCTTGGCGCTTATCAGTTAAACTCAGCCGATGTACTGATTCCTGCTTTTTTGGCTGCTTACACGGGACGTGATGCCACAAAAGTTTCTACCAATCCCTTCCTTTCCATTTCGAGCATTTTGCCCAATTGGCGAATCAGTTATGATGGACTTTCAAAAATAGATTGGGTTAAAAATCATTTTAAAAATGTGAATCTGACACATGCATATTCTTTCCGTTACAGCATTGGTTCTTATTCTTCATATTCTACATGGGTACCAATGGATGATGAAAGTTCACTGGGCTATGTTCGCGACGTTCAAACCGATAACCCAATTCCTTCAGGCGCTTACGATTTTACAAGTGTTTCGCTGGACGAACAGTTTAGTCCGCTTCTTGGTGTTAATGCCACCATGAACAATAGTTTGACAGCGAAAATGGAATACCGCAAGCAAAGAAACCTTATTTTGAATCTTTCCAGCACTCAGCTGATAGAAAGCGCCAGCGATGAATATGTTTTAGGATTTGGTTATCTGTTAAAGGATTTTGATGTAATTCTGCGATTGAAATCTGACAAACAATCGAAAATCAAGAACGATTTGAAACTTTCGGCTGATGTTTCCTATAAAGATATTAAAACCTTGCTGCGAAAAGTGGAAGAAAACATTACACAGGCTTCGAGTGGAAATAAACTGCTAACCCTAAAATTTCTGGCCGATTACGTATTCAGTTCAAAAGTTAATATTCAACTTTATTACGACCACCAGTCGAGCATTCCTCTCGTTTCTTCTTCAGTTCCTGTTTCGTCTTCCAATTTCGGCGTTAGTCTCAAGTTTATGTTGACCAGATAAAATGATTTTAAGTTGTACTTATATTGTTAAAATTTCTGAATTTCAATTGGTAATTAAACTTTGGATGATTAAAATTGTTGGAAAGTAAATTGAAATTATAAGAACGTGAAATGAAGAAAAAATTTTTTCTGCTACTGTTTTGTTTATTCGGTTTCCTGTTTTCAGAAGCCCAAATTTTTGAACCGGTACATTGGAATATCAGTCATAAATTGACCGGAAAGACTACTGCCGATATTATTTTTAAAGCCTCTATTGATGATGGTTGGCATTTATACGGATTATTCTTACCTCCAAACGGTCCAAAGCCTACTTCAATAGTTTTTGAAAAAATTGAGCATGCTCAGAAGGTGGGTAATTTGCAAGCTGCCTCGAAATTGGAGAAAAAGTTCGATTCCAACTTTGGCATGGAATTGAGTTGGTATTCGAAAGAAGCTGTTTTTGTTCAGAAAATTTCATTTTCTTCCATTAAAAATGTTCGTTTGGAAGGTTACATTGAATACATGGCCTGTAACGACAAAAGTTGTTTGCCCCCTACTACCGAACCTTTTTCAATTCAATTAAATTCTAAGGAAATTTCTTCGGTTGTTGTAGACAAAAACACAACTGTTTCGTCTTCTGAAAAAATTCAGCCAACGGAAGATTTCAAAAATGCCAATCAAGTAGATTTAAGTTCCGAAGATAATGCCGAAATTTCTGCTTCTCAATGGTGGACACCGGTAATTAAGGAACTCAACAACTTTGGCAATGTGGCGGCAGATAAAGAGACAGCATCTCTTTGGTATGTACTGCTGGCCGGTTTATTGGGCGGTTTTTTGGCTTTGCTCACTCCTTGTGTTTGGCCGATAATTCCCATGACGGTGAGTTTCTTTCTGAAACGCTCTGCTGTACCTTCACGTGGCAGGAAAGATGCTGTTTTGTATGGTTTGTCGATTATAGTTATTTATGTGGTGTTGGGTTTGTTGATAACTTTGATTTTTGGCGCTAGTGCGTTGAACAGCATGTCCACCAATGCTCTGTTTAATTTGTTTTTCTTTGTTTTGCTTGTTGTTTTTGCCTTGTCTTTTTTTGGGGCTTTTGAGTTGACTTTACCATCTTCGTGGTCAACAAAAGTTGATGCAAAAGCTGAATCAACTGTAGGTTTGCTGAGTATTTTGCTGATGGCTTTCACGTTGGTATTGGTTTCGTTTTCCTGCACTGGTCCCATTATAGGAACTTTACTGGTTGAAGTTGCCGCCAGCGGTTCTCTACTTGCTCCAGCTATAGGGATGTTTGGTTTCTCCTTTGCTTTAGCAGTTCCTTTTACTCTCTTTGCTTTCTTTCCTTCGTGGCTCGAGTCGTTGCCACGCTCAGGCGGTTGGCTCAACAGAGTAAAAGTGGTGCTGGCTTTCATTGAACTTGCTTTTGCACTGAAATTTCTTTCTGTTGCCGATTTGGCTTATGGATGGCATATTTTAGATAGAGAAGTTTTTGTTTCGCTGTGGATAGTAATTTTCACGTTATTGGGTATTTATTTATTGGGAAAAATTCGTTTCCCGCACGACAGCGAGTCGAAACATACTTCTGTGGGTGGACTTATGCTGGGAATCGTATCTTTGGCTTTTGCCGTTTACATGGTTCCGGGGCTCTGGGGTGCACCGCTGAAATCTATCAGCGCTTTTGCTCCGCCACTTTATACGCAGGATTTTAATTTATACAAGGATGAAGTTCATCCCGATTTTACCGATTTTGAAGAAGGAATGACCTATGCCGCAATGAAAAAAATGCCTGTTGTGATCGACTTTTCGGGTTATGGTTGTGTAAATTGCCGGAAAATGGAAGCTTCGGTTTGGACTGATCCACAGGTGAAAGAATTGCTCGACAAAAATTTTGTGCTGATTTCGCTGTTTGTCGATGATAAAACGCCATTAGACCAACCTTTTGAAATTAATGAAAACGGAAAGACAAGAAAAATCAAAACTATTGGTGATAAGTGGAGCTATCTGCAACGACATAAATTTGGCGCCAATGCACAACCTTTTTATGTTATGATTGACTATCGTGGAAAACCGCTGAATAAACCTTATGTTTTTGATACCAATGCTTCCCATTTTGTCAATTGGTTAAATAGAAAATAGTACATTTTGTCTTAATCTGATTTGATACTTTTATTTTTCTGTTATTTTGTCATTTAATTTTTCTTTGCAAGCGACTCGTTATTGAAGTTGGTTGATTGGCAAACTTATTGTTTAGCAGAAAAAGAGAAAAAGTTTTTTGAAAAAACTTTTTGAGAAAGAGTCGTGTAGTTCTGATTTAGAAAAGTAAATTGGAATGATTTTTTGTGTTATATAAAATTATTGGAACTGAATAGTTTACAAATATAAAAACGGAGGAAAAATGGAAAAGGACAATAAAACATCTGAAAGAAATCAATCTGCCGAAAACGAAAAGAAACATCCGAAACAACATAATGAAAATGAAAACACCATTATTCCACAATCGGAAAATGCTGAAAATGAAAATGTTGAAAAAGAGTTGGAACGATTGAGAGAAGAATGCGAAGATTTGGCAGACAAAAACTTGCGTCTATTGGCTGAGTTTGACAATTATCGCAAGCGTATGCTCAAAGAAAAAGCCGATTTACTGAAAAATGGTGGGGAAAATGTGTTGGTGAATATTTTACCGCTTGTCGATGACTTTGAGCGAGCGTTGAAAGCTATTGAAACAAGTGATGATATTGAAGCAGTGAAAGAAGGTATTCATTTGATTTATGGAAAATTTGTAGAATTTTTGAACAAAAACAACGTGAAGGAAATTCCGACTGAAAATGTTGAATTCAATACCCAGTATCATGAAGCAGTATCAAAAATTCCGGCGCCTTCGGAGGAATTGAAAGGGAAAGTGATAGAATGTTTATCGAAAGGCTATACATTGAATGACAAGGTAATTCGATATGCAAAAGTCGTAGTGGGCGAATAATTGTATTCGCCTTTTAATTTTTTGAATTTTTGAGTCTACATATCAAGATGTTGAGGATGAGGGAGAATTAAGTTTTATGGCAAAAAGAGATTATTATGAAATTTTGGGTGTTTCGCGAACAGCCACAGAAGTAGAAATTAAGAAAGCATACCGCCAGAAAGCCATTCAGTTTCATCCGGATAAGAATCCGGGAGACAAGCAGGCTGAGGAAAACTTCAAGGAAGCGGCAGAAGCTTATGAAGTTTTAAGTGATCCCGACAAACGTGAGCGTTACGATCGCTACGGACATGCGGGAGTAGGAAGTTCGGCTTCGAGCGGAAGTTATGGTGGTGGAATGACAATGGAAGATATCTTTTCGCACTTTGGCGATATTTTTGGTGGTCATTTTGGAGGTTTTTCCGGTTTTGGAGGCGGCTCAAGAAGTAGCGGCCCACGTATGAGAAGAGGAACTGATTTACGCGTTAAAGTCAAGTTAACATTGGCTGAAATAGCTGACGGAGTAGAGAAAAAAATTAAAGTTAAAAAATATGTTCCCTGTTCTCATTGTCATGGTACGGGTGCTGCGGAAGGTTCAGCCCCGGTAACCTGTTCAACTTGTCATGGGACAGGAAGGGTAACGCGTGTTCAGCAAACTATTCTCGGTCAAATGCAGACTTCGTCCGATTGTCCAACCTGTCATGGAGAAGGAAAGATTATCAAAGACAAATGCATTCACTGTAATGGAGAAGGAATTGTTCATGACGAAGAAATAGTAACGATTAATATCCCTGCTGGCGTGGCTGAAGGTATGCAACTTACTTTGAGCGGGAAAGGAAATGCAGCTCGGAGAGGAGGAGTAAATGGCGATTTGATTGTTGTGATTGAAGAAGAATCTCATCCCGAACTGATTCGCGATGGGAATGATTTGATTTACAATTTATTGTTGAGTGTGCCTCAAGCTGCATTGGGTGGTGCTATTGAAGTCCCCACTGTTAACGGAAAAGTGAAAGTTACTATAGATGCCGGTACGCAACCGGGAAAAGTGCTGAGATTAAGAGGTAAAGGATTGCCTGATGTTAACCGTTATGGTAATGGCGATTTACTGATAAATATTGGAGTATATATTCCCGAAAAGTTGAGTAAAGAAGAGAAAGCTATAATGGAAAAACTGGAGCAGTCGAGTAATTTTAAACCCAGTTCTTCTGCCCAGAAAGGTTTTTTCAGCCGCTTTAAAGATATGTTTGATTGAACTGAAAATTTTGTTTCATTTCAAAAACTGGAAAAAGGAGAGAAAAAATGATTTCTTTCCTTTTTCTTTTTTATAGCGTTAAGACTTCATTATTAGGTATTTTGGAATTGCGAAGCGCTTTATTCTTGGTTTTGTGAAAATAGTTTAATTTCTACAATCAAGTACCAAAAATGGACAAATAATTCATGGAAAATCAAAATCAATTCGTTTATAAAAAATACTCGGTTGTGAAAATTGTATTCTTCATAAGAATTTTGAATTTCAACAAAAACTTATTACATCATGAAAAAAATAAATCTCTTTTTTGCGTTTCTTTTTGTTTTTCTACTGAATGAAATTCAAGCACAAACGTCAATAGTATCCTTGAATAGTTCTAATCCGAACATTGTTTGGGAAATAAAGCCTCAAGCTGAGGTCAATTTTTCCGGTAATCAGATTTCTGTTCCCGGCTTTCAGTTTGGAGATTATGTAAAAGGAATTGTTCCCGGAGTTGTTTTTACTTCGTATGTGGCGGCAGGGAAAGAGAAAGATCCAAATTTCTCGGACAATATTTATAAAGTTGACGAAACATTTTACAATCGTCCCTTTTGGTATCGAACTGAATTTGAAGTACCTGCTTCTTATAAGAAAGGGCAAAGAATCTGGATAAATTTCGATGGAACGAATCGCTTTGCAGATTTTTACTTGAATGGAACCAAAATATCAGGGACACCCACTTCTGTAAAAGATGTTAGCGGGCACATGTTGCGTTCCAAATTTGATATTACGGACATTGTGAATGTTTCCGGGAAAAATGCAGTAGCTGTATTGATTTGGGATGCGGATCAAAAGAAACGAAGAGATTCGAAAGAAGCATTTGGTGTAGCAAGCAGTCCAACTTATCTGGCAGCAGCAGGTTGGGACTGGATGCCTTACGTACCGGGTCGTTTAGCCGGAATTACAGGCAATGTTTATCTGAAAATTACGGGAGATGTTGTAATGGTAGATCCGTGGGTGAGATCTGAGCTGCCCAGTAAAGATCTTGCAGAAATATCCATCATGCCCAATATCCAAAATGTGTCTTCAACAAATCAGAATGTTACTTTAAGTGGTTTAATTCAACCCGGAAACATTTCGTTTATTAAAAATATCATCTTGTCTAAAGGTGAAACAACAAATTTTTCAATCGATAAAAATGAGTTTTCTCAACTGGTAATAAACAATCCAAAGTTATGGTGGCCAAACGGATATGGAGACCCAAACCTGTACACTTGCAATTTGAAATGTATCATTGATGGTGAAATTTCGGACGAAAAGGAAATCAAATTCGGTATTAGGAAATATGAATATAAAATGATTGACAATAAAGTCGGTTGGCCGGTATTGACATTATATATTAATGGGCAAAAATTATTTGTAAAAGGCGGAAATTGGGGAATGTCGGAATATTTATTACGCTGTCATGGTAATGAATACGAAACAAAAATATCACTTCACAAAGATTTGAATTTTAACATGATTCGCTGCTGGACGGGTTGCGTAACAGATGATGAATTTTACGACTACTGCGACCAATACGGCATAATGGTTTGGGATGACTTTTGGTTGTATGTGGCTTTTAATGATGTGGCACAGCCGGAAGCTTTCAAAGCAAATGCACTCGATAAAGTTCGGCGATTAAGGAATCATCCGTGTATTGCAGTTTGGTGTGGGGCAAATGAAACGCATCAGAAGCCCGAATTGGATAACTATCTGCGGGATATGATTGCAAAGGAAGATCACAACGATCGGTTATATAAATCATGTTCCAATCAGGACGGATTGTCAGGAAGCGGATGGTGGGGAAATCAGCCACCAAAACATCATTTTGAAACTTCCGGTAGCAATTTGGCATGGAATGATCCTCCTTATCCTTATGGTCCGGATTATGGTTACGGTTTTCGAACCGAAATAGGAACGGCAACTTTTCCGGCTTATGAAAGTGTCATCAAATTTATGCCTCAAGATCAGTTGTGGCCTTTGCCAACAGATGAGCAACTGAAAAATGATGACAATACAATTTATAACAAGCACTTTTTTGGGAAAGAGGCTTCAAATGCCAATCCGGTAAATTATAAAAGATCGGTTAACACCGAATTTGGAGAATCTGCAAACTTGCAGGAATTTTGTGAAAAGGCCCAACTCCTGAATATTGAGGTTATGAAAGGAATGTATGAAGCTTGGAACGACAAAATGTGGAATGATGCATCCGGATTGTTAATTTGGATGAGTCAGTCTGCTTATCCTTCCTTTGTATGGCAAACTTACGATTATTATTATGATGCTACCGGCGCCTATTGGGGAGCCAAGAAAGCATGTGAACATCAGCATATTCAATGGAATTCTTCGAGCAATAGCATAAAAGTAATCAATACAACTTCCAAAGAAATGACGAATGTAAAAGCAATGGTAAACGTTTATGACTTAAATGGAAAAGAAATTACAAAGTACAGGAAATCAGCAGTTTTGAATGTAAAACCAAGTAACATCAACGAAGCATTTGTCATAAATTTCAACTCTTCAAATCTTGCATTTGGCAAAAAAGCATTTGCCTCTTCATCAACAAAAAATATGGATGCTGCTTTTATTACCGACGGAGCAAGCGGTAGCCGATGGGAAAGCGAATATAGTGATCCACAATGGATTTATGTGGATTTAGGAAAAAAACAAAAGATTGAATCTGTGGTATTGAAATGGGAAGCAGCTCATGCTAAAGAATATGAATTGCAAGTATCGAACGATGCAAATAATTGGACAACTGTTTATAAATCAGATAATTCTACAGGAGGTACAGAAACCTTAAAAATCAAACCAGTATCGGCACGATTTATCAAACTGAATTGTATTTCGAGAGCTACCATTTTCGGATATTCACTGTTTGAGTTGGAAGTTTACGGAAAACTGCAAAGCCAGGATGAGTTATCTCCCGTACAGTTTATTAAGTTAAAACTAAATGATAATCACGGAAATTTGATTTCGGAAAACTTTTATTGGAGAAACGGTATCCATGACGAAGATTTTACGGCTTTAAATAACATGAAAGAAGCCACGATTTCGTGTAAATTGATAGATAAAAAGCAGGAAAATAACAAGGAAATAATTAAGCTTTCAATAAAGAACAATTCAAAAGTCATTGCTTTTGCCAACCGAATAAGATTGGTGAACAGTGCAACGAAAGAACGCGTATTGCCGGTGATAGTAAATGAAAATTATTTTTCTCTGCTTCCGGGTGAAGCGAAAATAATTACTATTGAAGCAGACAGTCAACTTTTGAAAGGAGGCGCTGATATATTATTGAAACAATTTAGAAAAGAAGAGAAAAATATGCTGAAAATCGAAAATTGATTTCGAGCAATTATTCAATTCAAAAGTGTGTATGTTTAAATTTGATCTTTTTAGTTTCTGCTAAAATCTGAAGTATAATGCTACACACTTTTGAGTTGAATCTCTTTTGTTTTTAACCATAATTTTGGCTTAAGCAAAAAAGATATCGATCGAAAGAACAGACAAATAATTAATATCGTAATTGCAGGACTGAAATGCTGGGGAAGGAAAAATATTCCGATTATCAAAAAAGCAAGTAAGGCAGCATTCACGTAATGGTAGATTTTCAAGGGCTTATTTAATGATTTTATTAAAAAGAATACTGCCAATAAATGAAAAGGATGAAGCCATAACATATCCCAATCTATTAAAAAATACCATCTTGGACAAGCAAATTTGAACAAATAAAAAAGAAGCCCTAAAGAGCCGATGAATCCAAAAATGATAATATCAAAATTTCGATAATACTTGCCTGTTTTCCATTCAATAATTGAAATACTTAAAACTAAAACAAGCAAAACAAGACTAAAAAATAGTGGCGAGAAAATAAAAGGTGTTTTTGTTTCTGTGGACAGATTTTTGCCATTAATTAAAGTTGTTGTAGAAGAAAATAATGGTTTTTTCCCGCCATCATCTTCTATAATAAATGATTTTGACCATGCACTTCCCAATTCTTCAGGTTCGTAAAGACTTTCGTAGGGAGGCGCTTTTTGATCCAAATTTATGCCCGATACCAAATCCACTAATAATACGTACCAAAGTTTGTTTTTGGTATATTTTATATTTATGTCTCGGTAGTTTTTTTGTCCTAAATCAGGTGGCAGTAAAATTTGTTTGCCAAGATTATAGGAGATCAGGTCTCTTACAAAAGTGGTACAGTTTTGAGAAAAGAAATCAAATACGTACTGTTGATTTTTATTTTTGACGATTGAAAGCAAATTTTGAAATATTGCATTTTTCTCTTCTGGTGAAAAGTTTAACGTATATTCAACCAGCTTTCTGTGTTCTTTCCGCGTTGTTTCGTAGTATTCAGAAAAAGGAATAACCCAAATTTCATATTTCAATTTTCCGAATGCAATTCCCATAAAAGTTTCAAACCCGGTCAAGTTACGATCAAACGTCCCGTAATTAAATACATAATCGATGTCCAATTTCGGATCTTTTACCCGTAGTAACGAATGTCCGTAGGATGAAACCAGTTGTTCCGGATTGGGAGAAGCAATCAGCAACGATATGGTAGCTTCCTTGCTCAACTCTTGTGCAGTAGCATTTGAATGAAATATACACAAGATAAGGCAAGCTATTAAAAGATGAATGGTTTTTCTCACAAAATATTTTTTCCTGTTAATTTTTTATAAACTTGGTGGTATAAAATTTACCATTTATTTTGGCGTTTAACAAGTAAATACCTTTTGAAAAATTCGATATATTTATGGAAGAACAACAATTGTCGAAATAAATTAAACTACCCATCGCATTGTATATTTTTACCTCTCCAATTGTTGCTGCCGATTTATTCAGAGTTATAACCTGAGAGGCAGGATTTGGATATACCGTTAACGAATTTGAATTATTTATGCTTCCATACTCAACACTCGATTGGCCCGGTGTCGAATCATAGTCACCGTATTGTTTCAAAACGACTTCAAAATTATCATTTCCTAAAAGATTTTCCGAAAATTCTATTTCAATTTTTTTACTTTCGTTGGGCATCAATGTAAAATAGTTGTCGTTCATAAAAATAGGTAAAATTCGTTTCCCCGTTTGCTTGTTGATAACTTTCAGCCTATTGCCAAAAGCAACCGTTGAAGAATTATTATTTACAGTGCAAGATATCAAATATTTTCCGTTTTCTGTTTTGTGTGTTTCATAAAGGCTGACATCTGCTTTAGGTAACGTATTTAAGTCCTGATAATTGTATTCAGTTGCATTTCTCCAATAAAAATTTTCGGACAGCAAATTATTGTTTTCATCATATAATTGTAATTTAATGAAATTCAAGTTACTCAATTTTATCGAATTTTCATTATTTCCCTCGTCAGAGTTTGTAGCATACACCTCAAATTCGTAAAACGAATAACCCCACATCGTTCCTCTTTCTATGCCTTGAAATTTCACATAACGAGCTGTTATCGGCTCAAATGTAATGGTTTCTGTTCCACCGGTACCGTTATTTTGTGTGTACACGGTTGTCCAGTTATTCGTATCATTTGAAACTTGTATTTGGAATTTTTTCCCATAAGCTGATTCCCAAAATATTTTTACTTTATCAATTAAAGTTGCTGTTTCCAAATCCACATAAAACCATGCGTCATCCTGATAACTACTTCCCCATCGAGTGGATAAATTTCCATCTACTGCGCGCGACGGAACTCCTTCTCCATCATTGCCATTGGTAGAACCATAGGCTTTTTTCAACAATGCCAAATTGACTGAATTTTTTTCTGACAATACAAAACATTCCGTTGCAGTATTGGATTTTGATTCGATTGATTTTTCCATACAAAGTGGCAGGTATTCTTTCCCTTCCAAATTATAAACGGTTGCTTTGGCTTTGAGCCGGGCATAATTGTTTAGTGTTGTATTGATTACCTTTACTGAGTTATTGGCATAGTTCCATTGAATATGTAAAGGTTCACATGCCTTTTTTGCTCCCCAATATGCGCCGGTAGCATCATAATAGTAATCGTAAGTTTGCCATACAAAGGAAGGATAAGCAGGCTGACTCATCCATATTAATACACCGGTAGCATTGTTCCACATATTGTCATTCCAACCTTCATAAATGGCTTTCATTACTTCTAAATTAAGGTATTGTGATTTTTCACAAAACTCGTCGATTTCCTTTGAATCGCCATAATTATCATTTACAGTATTAAAATAAGTGTCACAACCGGCTGCTTGTGCTTGAGAACCAAAAAAGTGTTTGTTCCACATTTCATTTTTAGGTGGCCACCAACTATCAACAGGCATGAATTCCTGTAAGCTTTCAAAAGTTGTAAAAGTTGCTGTTCCTATCTCGCTCCGGAAAGCCCATGTGCCGGCTCCATTCCAATCTCCGCCACCACTTCCGGGACCTGTAAAATAATCCTTCGGATGCATATTAACCCACCAGCCACTTCCTGATAAACCTCCTCCTGAGTTAGAACAAGATTGATAATGTCTGTCATTACCATCATAATCTGCAATAGCATTCTTAAGTAATTGATCCAAATTGCCGGCGGGAACGCCTTCGTTTGCTCCACACCAAACAGCTATGCAGGGATGATTACGCAATCTTTTTATTTTGTCAATGGCATTACTCATAAAAATATTTTCACTTGGTGGAAATAGGCTGCTATGAAACCAAAAATCGTCCCACACCATTATGCCATATCGGTCGCAATAGTCGTAAAACTCGTCATCTGTCACACAACCCGTCCAGCAGCGAATCATGTTAAAATTCATATCAGCATGAAGTTTTATCCGAGTATCATAATCTTCACCCTTGCAACGTAATAAATATTCTGACATTCCCCAGTTTCCACCTCTGACTAAGATTTTTGAATTATTAATATACAAGGTAAAGGCACCATTTTCGTTTTTATATTCATATTTTCTGATGCCAAAAGTAACAGATTGAACATCTGAAATTTCATTGTTCAAATTGAATTCTAAACTCAAAGTATAAAGATTTTGATTTCCATATCCTCTTGGCCACCACAGAAGTGGATTATTTACAGTTAATTGTGCAAATTCATCTTTATTTATGTTGGTCAATAAAGATTGATTTGCTGCAACTTCTATCGTTTTAGAGAACTGAATGTTTCCCGGCATAATTGTCCCGATCAATGTTCCCGAAATAGGTTGATCCGTAGAGTTGTTTATGTTTGCTTGAATAGTTAAATTAGCCTGACTGTTATCGGGAAGTTCTGAACGCACCCAAATATTTTCCAGTTTCACTTTGCCAGTGGTTGAAAGATAAACATTGCCTGTGATTCCGCAATTTAATCCGGGAACGTAAGGCATCCAATCCCAGCTGGCGCTTCCCATGTAAGTTGGCATGGCAAAATTTGCCCATGTATCCAATGCCCATGTTGGTTGCCTTTCTTTTCTCACATCCGGAACGTTGGTTTTTACCAGCAATACATTCTTTCCTTGCTTAACTTTATTCGTTATATCATATTGAGCACGAAGCATGTGTCCTTTAATATTTCCAAGCTGCTCGCCATTGAGAATAAAAGTACCTTCTTTATTTACTCCTTTGAAATTCAGCCATAGTTTTTCCTTGATAAAGTTGGCCGGAACTTCAAATTCAGTTCGATACCAGAATTCCTTGTTGTATTTTTTTTCGTTTACCAGATAGATGTTGTCTCCAAAATTTGGATCGGCTTCAAGGCCGGCATTTACATAATCAACAAAATATGTCCCCGGAACCTTTGCTTTTATCCAAGCAGAAACATCAAAGTCTGGTGTTGATAAATCGGAAACCGAAGCGCTAACCATATCTGCTGGAAAGACTTTCCACAAAATTTTTTCAGATGAATCCAAAGAATAGATGGATTGTGAAAAAAGTTGTACAGAGAAAGTGATGGCAACGAAATAAATAAATGTTCTTTTAAACATAACTTCAAAAATTAATGCCTGAAAAGTGTTTTTAGTTTTTTATTATGATATGGCCATAAGAATTTTTATCGGTGTTGATTTTTAGCAAATATAAACCTTTCCTTAAGTCGGAGAGAGAGATAACTAATTTTTTGTCATTGTAGGTTTTATTTTGAATAATTCTTCCGCTTAAATCCGTAACTAAAACTTTATTAATAATTTCAGATGCTGTTGATTCGATCGATATATAATCAGAAACAGGATTCGGATAAATTAATATGTTTTTATTGTTTACCACTGTTTCAACTCCGTTTGACAAACTGTTTGGATCTATCAGTTTCCATAATCCTCCAAGTTGTCCAAAGTCAGTATTTTGCCAAACGTTTTCACCTTCATTGGTAAATCCATCAACAATTTCGAGCATTAAGTCGCTATTTTTATTTATTAATTTTACAAAGTCATTTCCTGCGTCTTGTACAATAAACTTTTGACTATCGGAATAATCTCCTTCCGGGACGTTCGTTTTACCAAATAATTTTAATTCTGCAAATTGAAGAACAGAACCGCTGTTACAGGTGATTTCTATTTTGAAATACGAATAACTTGCATCGGAATTTACGTTGAATGATTTCTCTTCAAACCTCTTGTCGAAAATAATTCCTGATTGTGAATCAATTTCCGTCCAATTTATTCCGTCGTTTGACCCTGAAATCGTCCAAGAAGACGGATCGCGTGCCGGTGCATCATTCGCTGAAGTCAGACAGTAACGGCCTAAAATATACGTTCCTGAAGATTTAAACTGTATCCATGCCTTATTGTGGAAAGTTATATATTTTGTTGCTGTATTTCTGTCAATCAATTTAGTAACATCTAATCCAGTGGGAGAATCAGAATACTGAGAAGTTATTTCACCACCATTTAAAATAATGTCATACTCTTTTCCATCCCATTGCTCAACAAAAGATTTTGGCTCTTTACTTTGATGTACAATATTAAGATATTTTTCGCTCCCAATATTTTCAACGGTGTAAACTCCCTTCCCCAAATGATTCAATCTGAATTTCTGGGAATCATTATTATTGTATGAACTTTGTATAATTAATGCATTGTTGGCTGTACTACTTCCTTCAACATCAAGATACAATTGACTTTGTTTATTCTGAATTGCATAAACGCCTGATATGTTTTCTATTCCTTTTCTGCGAATAATCAATGATTTTGTCTGATTATCAAATGATTTTTCAGATAAATCAATCACACTGTTCTCAAATTCTTTCATTTCTCCCTGAAAATTATCTTCGGAATATAATTCAATCGCATAGCCACTATTCAAATTGAAAGAAGATAAAGCATTTGTTTCAAAGCCCAAACTCAACAAATCATTAGTCGTGTATTCTCCGGCATTCAATCCAATTCCTGTGCCTGAATAATTGGCATGGGTATAAATTTTTGCAACGCCGCTTAAACAAGGCTCAATTCCAGTGGTTCCTCCAACACAATGACCGCATGTATCATAAAATGCGCTGCCATTTTCTACACCGGCACAATCTTTTGGATTTTTCGTATAAGGCGACATGGCAAGTAAGTCCACTTGAATGAATCTTGGACGATACCAATATTTGTCAACAAATGAGGATGTTTCACATTCCTTGCAAAAGAACAGACAATAATTATAATTTGCTGAGAATGAAATGGCATATTTTCCGTTTGGTAATTTTCCATTAAAATTAGGCATGTAATACCAATAATTAGCACTTTTATCACCAACAGCAACCAGTTTTTTGTTGGTCCACGGTCCTTGTGGAGCAGGTGCAAATGAAACATAAACTTCAGGACTCATCAAAGGCATCGAAACATGAGCATAATTACCATTTTCCAAGCGGATAATTCCGTCGCTCATCATGTCATAAATTCTTGCTGTTTGTGTACTGTCTTTTGACCATTCTGTACCGTTCCAAAATTCCCAACTACCTTTTTTACCGCTTAAGTCTCCCAAATCAGCTCTGGCAACATGCATGTATCGTCCCCAATTTCCCTCATTTTCAGTTTTGTACAGATAGATTTTGTTGTCTTCAACAAAAAAAGTTTCGTAAGCTCTACAAAAATTTTCCTGTTTTTCGACGCCTAAAAATTCGAGTCCTGGATAAGTAAATTTTCCAATATAAGAGCGTCCTTCACCATAAACTTCAATTAAATAAATTTTAATCTGATTGTCTTCCATTATCGCATCACCAACCCAAAATATATTTTTTACGCTTCCATCTGTGTTGTATATCACTGCATCATCAGGAACTCTGAAATATGCCCATTGTCCTCCCTGATTGGTTACGGGATAAGTTACAAGTGAGCCGTCGGTATTCTGAATGACTACAGCATTTCTCACAAACTGACCGACATCGACGAGGCGATTACTTTCGGGATGCATCACTCCATAAAACGAATCGTTGAAGAACCACATTTTTCTTCCGTCCGGTAAATCATAGGAAACACTATTATCTCCTGCTACCCACATTTTTCCCTCTTTGTTGGGTCTATGATTGTAGTTCCAAACATAAGTGTTGTAAACGTCATAGCTTAAATTATTGAACTGATCAACCAGTTCAAGTCCGTCCAAAAAGTAGGTTGCTCCTCTACTTGTTGTTACGCTACATGGATTGGCCACTTTGACTTTTGTGAAATCATCTTGAAAATAAAAAGTGATGGTTAGCGCTTCGCCGGCTTTGGTTCGATCCAGTTTAAAAGGATAATAAAAAGCAGTATTTCCCTCGTGAAGTTCATATTGTATTCCATTTTGTTCTGCCCCATCTATCTGAACATACAATTTACTTTCTTCTGGACCTTTTGCCCAAAAATGTAATAAATAAAGAGAATCACAACCAACTGTAACGTGTGTTTTTGCATAAACTGAATTAGGAGTTTTTAAAGAATTAATATCAACTCTTAAAGCAACATTGCCATCTGTTACATTGCTGCCTCGCTCCAACATAAACTCTGCCGAAGTACCCTCTCCAATATTATATTCCCAATCTAAATTTAGACCGTATTCAAAACTTCCATTTCGCAGATAATTAGACGTTTGTCCCATAGGAGTATCGTCCCTTTTGAAAATAGAAGAAATTTGATAATTGGATTTATTCACAGTAAATTGATACTGATTTTTTGAATCGAGTGAAACCGACACTCCATCAATAGTAAAAGACTCTAAAATAGAACACGAATAAGGATATACCGTAATTAATGCTTCATCTCCTATTGAAAAAATACTACTGTTGCCTGTTGTCAGATTTTCAACTTTAACTTTACAGAAAGTAGCATTTGTTGTAATTGTTGACTGTATCGTGTTTGTCAAGTTTATATCATAGGAGATAACCATATTTGGAAAATTTGAATTTTCCAGATAAACACGTACAACTTCTCCTACGTGACTTGAATCAAAGGTATAAATATTTCCTTCATTTTTTATTGGCTGGATTGACCATGATTTTATCCGGGTCCCATTTCCATTTTTTTCTAAAAGCTCTGTTAAATCAACGGCATTGAAATACGAAGAAATTTTTCCCTGATTTTCGTACAAGAAAGTTGCAGTATTAGATAAATTCATTGAATTTTGCAGGTTTGAAATGGCAGAAAAAGTCAAATTGCAACCTGTGATATCGACATTTGTCAAATTTGTGCAATTTTTGATAGCTAAATTTTCAAGATGAGCATTATCTGCTATGGAAAATGTTTTCAATGGCATGATATTATGTCCATCAATTTCAATATTTGTAAAATCATTACCTGTTAAGTTGATGATTTCTAACCACGAAAGGTCATTTCTGTCCCAATAATCGGAAAGGCTGCTAAAACCGGTAGGAATTTGGGTGTAATCGGCAGCAGATAAGCTGGGTTGAATCAACTTAATAGCTGTTCCACTTTTTTGTTTATATCCTTTATTTGCAAAATTCAAAGCATAAAATCCCCGCCAGTGATTATTGGTATTTGAATGGTCGAGATAAGTTGTAATAATATCTTCCGAAGTCAAAGTAATCCCATCTATAAGTTCCCAATCAGATTTGTTGGTGGTAGTTGGTATGGCCGGAGGAATATTTCCTGTACCTTGTTCAATTTTACTTAACAAATCATTTACTTGATTGACCCCTACTACCCATGTGCCGGCCAATAATTTTGAAATATTAAATAACAGCAAGCACAATAAGATAAGAATACTTTTTTTCATTTTATTCAATTTTTTTAAATTAAAGCATGGAAAGGACTCACATTGGAGGTTTGCTTAAATTATGGGATTAATAAAATTCTACTTTTCAATCAATAAGACGGCTTACATTCAAAGAACCGCTAAAAATCAGAATTAAAAAGTTTATTTTTGGCTCGATAAGATATTTGTTTTAACAGTAACATTTTGCTTCAATTTTTTTTGGAACAAGTTTCTATTTGATTTAAAAAGTATTGTTGTATCTTTGCGAGATAGTATTACGATGTACAATATCTCCATAGGGACTGATGTGTTTATGGAAAAACATTACTATAAGTTTGTGTAGGCTGACATTAGACACTATTTTTTAGCTATTTGACAAAAACCTTCCTGTTTTTTATTTGAAATGTCGTAACTTTCGGACATAATGAAAAATATTTTTTCTATATTGTTATTATTAATACTCTTTCCAGCCATTGCCTTTGGAGAGACAAATAAAACCGATTCACTCTTAAAAGAGTTGGACAAGGTGATATCTCAACGCGATTATTTCTTGAAAGTTAAGGAAGAGAAAATTACGGAACTTAAGCAAAAGAAGCAAAAAACTAAAACTCTTGAAGACCAAATTAATATTAATCGGGAAATTATTGACGAATACAATAGCTTCATTTGTGATTCGGCGGAGCATTATATCAACCAAAATCTGGAAATAGCCAAAAAGCTGAACAACAAAGAGCTCATTCTCGAAAATTCTTTCCGTTTATCTTATATTTATTCTTTGTCGGGACTTTTTCTGCAAGCAGCCGATATATTTGATTCTATCAATTATGATGCTTTAACAACTGGTTATAAGGCATGGTATTGCTGGAACCGGATTCGATATTATGAAAATTTGATAAATTATACTGCTGACACCAAATTTTCCAAACAATATGAAAAAGAGAAGGAAAAATACAGGGAAAAAGTGATGGGTTTGCTGTACGATCAATCAGATGAATATAAAAAGGAACTGGCATGCAAATTGGAAACAGAAGGACGATACGAAGAGGCAATAAATTTGCTGATACCAATTTTTCATAAACAGCAGCCCGAAACGCACGATTATGCAATGGCAGCTATGAATCTGGCAAAAGTGTATAAGTTGGCGAAAAAATATGATGAAGAGGAATATTATTTAATTCTGGCAGCAACTACGGATATTAAATTGGCTGTTAAAGAAAATGAAGCATTGTTGTCATTAGCGCTTAATTTATATAATAGAGGAGATGTAAATAGAGCTTATAATTATATCAGGGTGGCATTGGATGATGCTCTTTTCTACAATGCAAGATTCAAAAACTCTGTGATTGCACGAGTACAACCAATCATTGAAGATACTTATCTTCAAAAAATCAAGTATCAGCAGAAAATTCTTCGGCTTTATTCGATGCTGACCAGTGTATTGGTAATAGCGTTGGCATGTTTCCTGTTTTTTATTTACAAGCAAAACAAAGCGCTTACCAAAGCGCGTAAGGAATTACGCGAGGCCAATGATAATCTTTTGCATCTGAATCAGAAATTGGACGAGGCCAATATTATTAAGGAACGTTATTTGGGCTATTTTATGAATCAGTGTTCAGTTTATATCAACAAGCTTGACATGTATCGAAAAAATGTTAATCTTAAAATTAAAACCGGGCAAATAGAAAGTTTGTATAAATCTTCCACTTCAGAATTGGAAAAAGAAATTGATTAACTCCGTACCAATTTCGATACCGCTTTCTTAAAACTGTATCCCAATTTTGTATCTGAATTTAATTCTTTATTAAAACCGGAAGAAAGATACGAGCTCGAAGATGGTCAACTGAATACAGAGCTTAGAATTTTTGCACTTATAAAACTGGGCATTACAGATGTTAGTCAAATAGCTGATTTCCTGCACTATTCGGTGCAAACCGTTTATAATTATAAAAGCAAGGTCAAGGGAAAATCAATTATTGAAAGCGACCTCTTTGAAGAAGAAGTGAAAAAAATCGGAAAACTTCATTAGTTTTTATTCTAACCTATTTACCAAAGTATTATTTTAATACATATATAATTTATTGAATATAAACATTTTATATCAATATCGATATAAAATCGTTTACTTGAGAGCTTACTAACGAGTTTAGTAGGCTTTTTCTGTATCTATATTTGTGAAGCAGCTTTTTTAGAAATTATTCATACTTAAAGCTTGATTTATTAATTAACCAGAAAAAACAGACAATACCATGAATAATTATCATACTTCATCATCAGTCATTAGTATTTCGCAATCTACTTTCCGGCTGTCTTTATCTTCAGTTTTATTGAGAATTTGCATCCTTAAATCCATTAAGCTATGAATAAAAACTTCTCCGAAATTTACATGACATTTTATCCGCAATTGGTAAGATTTGCAACAGTGTTTGTCGTATATGAAGAAGATGCAGAAAATATTGTTCAAGACTTATTTGTTAGTCTTTGGGAAAGAAACGAATCTTTTAACTCTATTGAGAATATCAACGCTTACATGTTTAAATTAGCCAAAAATAAATGTCTTGATTTTCTGAAACATAAAATGGTAAAAGATAAGTTTGTTGCCAAAGCGCAATTACTGTATGAACAGGAAATAGCCATAAAGACGCAATCTTTGGAAGGTTTTAACGTAGAGCTTGCTTCAGAAGAAAAAGTAGAAAAAATTGTTTCAAAAGCGATTGATACCTTGCCCCCTAAATGTAAGGAAATATTTATTTTAAGTCGATACGAGGGACTGAAATACAAAGAAATTTCAGAACGATTAAATATTTCGGTTAATACCGTAGAAACGCAAATGTGTATAGCCTTTAAAAAGCTTCGGCACAGTATTCATCAATTGCTGGATTAATAAACTGTCTATCATTGTTTTTTTTCTCCATTTTTAATGGAACTATTGTTTGTAATCGTTCCTATATAAAAATAATCGAATGATAGATTTGATCATAAAATATTTGAATGGGGAATTGACTCTCGAAGAAAAAGAACATTTTTTATCGTTGGTAGATGAAGATGAGGCTCTTAGAAATGAACTTGTAAAGTATCATCATTTATTTGCTTACGTTAGTTTGATATCAAGAAACAATAATCACGACAAAACCGAGAAAAAATTTCTGGAATTACTGAATGAAATTGAAAGGAGAAAAGAAAGAGATAAAAATGGTGAAATTTAGGATAACGTCGTTGTTATTGTTTTTCAGTTTAGTTCTTACTGCTCAGAATGTCTATTTCGTTGATGGGTATCATGGGGGTGTATATGGACATTATCCGTTAGAATGGTACACACGATTTATTACAGATAATTTTTATAAATATCCAAATTGGAGAATTTGTTTGGAAATAGAGCCGGAAACATGGGACAGTGTAGAAGTCAGAACACCTGAAGATTATAAGAATTTTAAGAAAATTGTTTCCGATGAAAGGATTGAATTTACCAACCCTGCTTACGCTCAATCTTATTGCTACAATATTTCCGGTGAAAGTATTATTCGCCAGTTTCAATATGGCATAAAAAAAATCAATCAGCATTTTCCTGAGGTAAAATTTTCAACATATTCTTCCGAAGAACCTTGTTTTACAAGCTGTTTGCCTCAACTCTTAAAATCATTTGGTTTTCAATATGCCGTTCTTAAATGTCCGAACACTTGCTGGGGAGGATACACAAGAGCTTACGGGAAAGATTTGGTGAACTGGATGGGGCCGGATGCAACTTCAATTTTAACGGTTCCGCGTTACCAATGCGAATCTTTTGAAAAGAATTCCACATGGCAAACGATAGCTTGGAACAACTCAACTTCTTATATCAAAGCTTGTTTGGAAGCGGGAATAAAACATCCTGTGGGCATGTGCTTTCAGGATGCCGGATGGAAAAATGGACCGTGGTTAAATCCCATAAAAAATGCCGATCCCAACTCTATTTATATAACGTGTAAAGAATATTTTTAAAAAATTTCTGACGGAAACACAACCGATAACTGGAAGTTTTCTCAGGAAGATGTTTTGGTTGGTTTAATGTGGGGAAGTCAGGTTTTGCAAAAAATTGCACAACAGGTTCGCAATGCTGAAAATAAGATAATTGTTGCCGAAAAAATGGGTTCTCTGGCTTATCTTACAAACAATTATCATTACCGCCAGGATAGCATTGATGAAGCTTGGCGAACTTTAATGTTATCTCAGCATCACGATTCGTGGATTGTTCCCTATAACCGACTCCAAAAGAATTTGACTTGGGCTGATAAAATTGATCAATGGACAAAAAAAACCGCTAAAATTTCAGATAATGTTGTGAAAGAGGCAGTTGAAAGTTTTGAGGAAAGTAAGAAATCTGGAAATGATGTTTTTTTTGTTCGAGTTTTTAATACGCTTGGTTTTGAACGAAATGAAATTGTTTCTGTGTCATTGCCTGAAAAATTCAAAAACAAAAAAATAATACTTCTCGATACGGCAAATAATATTATTCCAAGTTCAGTGGAAAAAGGTCAGAAAATTTCCTTTTTAGCTCAAGTACCTTCATTTGGATATGCTACTTATAAAATCAGGCTGGGAGAACCGAAAATAAAAGAAGAAAGAAGAGGTTTTGTTTCGGGGGAAAATGAATGTATTTTAGAAAATGAGGGTTATAAAATAGTTTTCGACCTGAAAAAAGGAGGAACAATTAAAAGTTTGCTTGTCAAAAAAAGCAATAAGGAATATGTGAAAAAGGACAGTCAGTTTCTGTTTGGAGAATTGAGAGGATATTTTTATGAAGAAAATCAATTTCATTCTTCAAAGGAAAACCCTGCGGAAGTAACGTTAATTAAAGATAATCCTTTAGAGACAAGCATTTTGATTCGAGGTAAAATTGCTTCTCAACCTTTCACACAAATAGTTACGATTAGTAAGGGGCAGGAACGAATTGATTTTGATCTTGTTATTAATTGGGAACGGAATGTGGGTATCGGAGAGTACAAACAGTCCAACAACTGGCAAGAGAAAAGACGTGCTTTTTACGACACCCGTTATATGTTAAGTGTTCTTTTCCCGGTAGATTTTAGTTCGCCTAAGCTTTACAAAAATGCCCCTTTTGATGTTTGTAAAAGTAAATTGGACAATACTTTTTTTAATAGTTGGGACAGCATAAAACACAATGTAATTTTGAACTGGATTGATTTAGCCGATAAAAACGAAAAAAATAGTCTGGCACTTTTTACCGATCACACAACTTCCTACTCTTATGGCGCCGATTTTCCGTTGGCTTTAACTCTTCAATATTCGGGAATAGGTTTGTGGGGCAGAGATTATAATATCACCGAGCCAACCCATGTGAAATATGCACTTCTTCCTCATAAAAATTTGTGGGACAAGGCTTCAATATCCGAAAAGAGCTCGAGTTGGAATGAACCACTTATCGGCTTTTGTTCTCCCAATTTCGATTTTGAAAATAAAAGTTTTATCGATTTGCAGAAAAGTGGCTACGAATTAAGTTCCGTCCAGATATTGAATAATGGGATATTGATTCGCCTTTTTAATTCTGAAGGTGATAGCAGTGTTCAGAAAATTAAATTGTGCTTTCCATTTAAAAATGTGGAGGAGATAGAGCTGAATGGTAAAAAGAAAGAAATGAATAGTTCGATTCAGGCTATCTTGGGCAACGAAGTTCAATTATCAATTCCACGCTTTGGCATCAGAAGTTTCCTTTTAAAGAATTAATTCCCATAAAAGTTTCATAATACAATTAGGTTGATTTTTTAAGTATAATGTCAAATTGAAATATGATTAAAAACGAGTATATGCATAAATTTTTTCTGAGTAGTTTTTATGTAGTTTTATTTATGTTGTTCGCGTCATGTGGAGTAAAAAAATCGGATGAGAAAAAATTTCAACCGGTCGATTATGTGAATCCATTCATTGGAGCCAGTACAAATGTTGGAGATGCAGGCATTTATCATGGACTGGGAAAAACATTTCCCGGTGCCACAACTCCGTATGGGATGGTACAAGTAAATCCTAATACCATTACAGGTGGCGATAATGCACCCGGCTACAGTTACGAACACAAAACGATGGAAGGTTTTGCTTTTACACAAATGAGCGGTGTGGGTTGGTTTGGTGATTTGGGAAACTTTTTGGTGATGCCAACTACAGGAAAACTCTATAAAATTGCAGGCAAAGAAGATGGGAGTATAAAAGGATATCGTTCCCATTATGATAAAAAATCAGAAATTGCCAAGGCCGGATATTATTCAGTAAAATTATCCGATTATAAAATTAAAATAGAATGTTCGGCAACTCCACATTGTGGAATGTTGAAATTTATTTTTCCGGAAAACAAAAAATCAAGGATTCAGATTGATTTGGCTCACAGATCCGGTGGTACGTCCACTTATCAGTATATCGAAATTGTGGATAAAAATACAATAAAAGGTTGGATGAAATGTCCTCCCTCCGGTGGTGGTTGGGGAAATGGAGAAGGGAAAGCCAATTATACGGTTTATTTTTATGCACAATTCAGTAAACCATTGGAAGAATATGGCTGTTGGAGTGCCAATATACCGGATAATTGGAAGCGGAAAAAGGACGAAGTAGTGAGCATTCCTTATCTGAAAAGGGTGGCAGAAGCGCCTGTTTTTAGTAACTTTAAAAAAATGGATGGAAAACATTTGGGCTTTTTTACCGAATTTCCAACTAAGGAAAATGAAATTGTAACCTTAAAAACAGGAATTTCATTTGTCGATATGGCGGGTGCCGAAAAAAACTTTAATGCAGAAATAAAAAACAAAACTTTTGATGAAGTTAAAGAAGATGCACGAAATCTTTGGAATAAAGAATTAAGCAGAATATTGATTTCCGGTGGAACAGAAGATGAAAAAACCGTCTTTTACACGGCATTGTATCACACCATGATCGATCCAAGAATTTATACGGATGTGGATGGTCGATATGTGGGTGGAGATTTAAAAATTTACGAAAAAGATTCAACTTTTACCAAAAGAACTATTTTCAGTGGCTGGGATGTATTTAGAAGTCAGTTTCCACTTCAAACCATTATAAACCCTCAGTTGGTAAGCGATGAAATTAATTCGTTGACCACGTTGGCTGAACAAAGCGGGAGAAAGTATTATGAGCGTTGGGAAATTGTAAATGCTTATTCTGGTTGTATGATTGGAAATCCAGCGATTTCAGTATTGGCCGATGCTTATGTAAAAGGAATAAAATCTTTTGACATTAATAAAGCTTATGAATTTGCACTGAACTCTTCCGCAAAATTTGGCAACGATAAATTTGGATTTGCTGCTACTCCTTTTTGTATTTCCGAAACATTGGAATATGCTTATACAGATTGGTGTATTGCCCAGTTAGCCGGTAAATTGGGGAAAACGGGAGATGAGAAATTATTTTTAAGCAAATCTCAAGCCTATAGGAATATTTTCGATTCAGAAAAAGGATGGTTTCGTCCAAAATATGGAAATGGTTCGTGGAAACGCTGGCCTAAAGAAGGACGCTTAAAACAAGGATATGGTTGTATCGAGTCAAATCCTTATCAGCAAGGTTGGTTTGTTCCACACGATGTGAATGGTATGGTAGAAATAATGGGAGGGAAAGAAAAGGTTCTAAAGGATTTGAATTCTTTTTTTGAAAATACTCCTTCAAATTTGCTGTGGAATAATTATTACAATCATGCAAATGAGCCGGTTCATTTGGTGCCTTTCTTATTCAACAAATTGAATGTTCCCTGGTTGACTCAGAAATGGACGCGGTTTATTTGTCAGCATGGATACAACAACAAAGTGGAAGGAATTATTGGGAATGAAGATGCCGGACAAATGTCTGCCTGGTATGTATTGTCTTCGTCAGGTATTCATCCTTCATGTCCGGGAAGTACAAGGCAGGAAATCACAAGCCCGGTTTTTGACAGAATTGAATTTAAGCTGGATACAAGATATTCTAAAGGTGAGAAGTTTATAATTATTGCCCACAACAACAGCCAGGAAAATATTTATATACAAAGAGCAAAATTAAACGGTAAAGAATACAACCGATGCTATCTTGATTTTGTAGATATTTCTTCTGGAGGCACTCTTGAGCTTTTTATGGGGAATAAACCGAATAAAAATTGGGGAATAACGGAAACTTTTTGATGAAAAAATTACTGTTGTTTATCACATTCATTCTGCTGTTTTTTCCTTTGCAGAGAATACTGTCGGAAGATTCTGATAGTAAATTGATTATCGATATGGTTCATCATAATCCGGGTGATAAGCGAACAGTTACAGCATTCACTAATCCTCAAAAACTGATAGATTATCACTTTAACGGACAGGTAGTTAATGAATTTACGCCTCCAACTTGTGCCATTACTTATGACAATTTGAATCCTGACATTTTCCCAATTGGAAGTAAGGAAAGGCAGTGGGTAGAAGATTTAGCCTCCCGTATTGATGATCAGATTGCCGATATTCATGCAAAAGGATTAAAAGCTTATTATTTTACCGATATTATCGTTTTTCCTAAAAAATTGGTAGAGTTATATAAAAACGAAATATGGAATTACTCAACAAATATAATTGACTGGACAAAACCAAAAACTAAGGAGATTCACCGGCTGATGCTGAACGAAATATTTACTCGTTTCCCGAATTTGGATGGATTGGTAATTAGAACTGGAGAAACTTATACTTATGATATTCCGTATCATCAGGGAAATGCACCAGCTGATAATTCTAATAAAGCTACAGCTATTCTCATTCATGTGGAATTGATGAACATGTTAAAAGAGATTGTTTGTGAAAAATATGGGAAGACAATTATTTATCGCACGTGGGATTATGCGTTCAATGAGGAACATGGTTATTTTCATACACAACCGGATTTTTATTTGGCGATAACCAATCAGGTAGATGTACATCCCAATTTTTTTATGAGCATTAAACATACAGGAGGAGATTATTTTCGGACATTTCCTTTCAACAAAACCATCGGTATAGGCAAGCACAAACAGGTGATTGAAATTCAATGTGCACGAGAGTATGAGGGGAAAGGAGCTTATGCCAATTATATTGCTGATGATGTAATAAATGGTTATGAAGAACTGCAAAACAATCCGACTCCCAAATGTTTGAATGATATTAAATATAATGCTCTATATTCCGGTATTTTTACTTGGAGTCGGGGTGGAGGATGGGGCGGACCTTACTTGGAAAATGAGTTTTGGTGTGATGTAAATGCTTATGTGTTGGCTCAATGGGCTAACAATTCCTTACGTCAAGAAAAAGATATTTTCAAAGAATATGCTTTGTTAAAAGGTTTTAATGCAGGCGATGCTGAAAAATTGCATCAAATTGCGCTTCTTTCTTCCAAAGCGATTGTGAGAGGACGGGCTTCGTTAATCTATCCGATGTCCCAACAGCAATTGGAATGGACCCGCGATGCAACGCTCAATGGTATGAATGTATTAAAAAGTCTGTTTGATTATTTAATTGGTAATTCTCTGTTAGAGAAAGCATTGAAAGAGAAGAAGGAAAGTGTCAGACTTTGGGGAAAAATGTCCAGTTTATCAAAACAACTTCAATGTACCGATATAACAACCTTGAAGGGCGTTCAAGTTTCGGTAGAATATGGACGACTTTTATATACAGCTATTTATAATGCTTGGTATATTATGTTGAAAAGTTATGCTGCCAAACAATATGGCCAAATGTATGATTTTAAAGGAATAGCATCCGCACTTGATGCTTACGATGCTGTTTTTAAAGCTTTAGAGGATTTGAAAAACAATGAACCGCTTTGTGCTTCATTGTTTACGAAAACAGAGCTCGATAAGTCAATTTCGGAATGTCGAGATTATTTTACCGAAAAGCAGAAAGAATTTGGGAAAAATTCAAAGTAATTCATCGGTAAAAAAATTAATGTATGCCAGTTACCTGGTTTATACTTCCAAAATCTGATTTTATAAAGATCAAAAGAAAATGATAATGAAAAAGTGTTTTTATATTATAGCTTTGCTCATTTGTTTTTTATTTTCAGGATTCGATTTTGTTTATTCTGCTGAAGTGGATCGGGAATGGAATTCACTTTGGATTGGACCAGAAAATGATAAAGGAACTGAATATGGTGTTTATTATTTTCGTAAAGGTATTGTCATTAAAGAAAAACCTCTATCTTTTAAAGTTCATGTTTCTGCCGACAATCGTTACAAGTTGTATATTAACGGAAAGATTGTTTCTATGGGTCCGGCACGTAGTGATACATACTTTTGGAATTATGAAACAGTGGATATTGCACCTTATTTGGTATCGGGGAAAAATTGTATAGCAGCATTGGTTTGGAATGAAGCTGAATATCGTCCTGAGGCGCAAATCAGCATAAGAACTGCATTCATTTTGCAGGGAAATTCCGAAGCAGAAGAAATATTAAATTCCAACGAAACATGGAAATGTATACAGGATAAAGGTTATCAACCAGTTCCCGGCAACTTTTTTGCAGCTACCAAAGGGCAATTGGTGGATATGGCGAAAACTGTGAAAGGTGATTGGACATCAGCAAGTTTTGATGACAGTGATTGGCCTAATGCCGTTAAAATTTTGAATGGAAATCTTAAAGGAAAGTCCGATGGTTTGGCTTGGCAATTGGTTACTTCTTCTTTACCGCAAATGGAGTTGACTTATCAACGCATAACCAAATTGCGTTGGGCAAAAGGAATGACTGTCCCTTCCGGTTTTCCTGCCGAAAAAATTCCTTTGGTTATTCCAGCAAACGGCAAGGTCGAATTATTACTTGATCAAACTTTTTATACAAATGCCTATGTTACTCTAAATTTCAGTAAAGGGAAAGGATCAGGAATATCCATAGGTTATGCCGAAACACTTTACGATAGGGAAGGGACAGAATTACGAAAAGGTAATAGAAATGAGATTGAGGGAAAGATATTTGTAGGAAGAATTGACAGTTTGTTATCTGATGGAACGGATGGTCAATCGTTTACAACGTTAAATTTTCGTTCTTATCGCTATGTTCGGCTTATTGTAAATACAAAGGAAGAACCATTAATCATTGATGATTTGTACGGAACTTTTACAGGATATCCTTTTAAAGCAAATTACGCTTTTTATTCCGATAATCCTGAAATTAAGCAGATTTTGGATATTGGATGGCGTTCGGCGCGCATGAATGCATGGGAAACTTATACCGATTGTCCTTATTATGAACAGTTACAATATATTGGTGATACACGTATTCAGGCTATGATTTCGTATTACAATAGTGGTGATGATCGTTTGGCAAAAAATGCTCTTAATCTGATGGACCATTCTCGGTTGGCTGAAGGGGTAACTTTAAGCCGATATCCTACCCGCAGTACTCAAATTATTTCTACTTTTTCTCTCTGGTATATCGGAATGTTACACGACTATTGGAAATATCGTCCAGATGCGAATTTTTTGAAAGATAAATTGATGGGAGAAAGAACTGTGTTGAATTTTTTTTCCAGATTTCAACAAGATGATGGTTCGTTAAAAAATTTGCCTTACTGGAAATTTGTCGATTGGGTAGGAGATATGGGTTGGGGTCCGATGGGTTCGGATGGAAGTGCCGCCATTTACGACCTTCAGTTGCTTTTAGCTTATCAATGGGCAACAGAGTTGGAAAATGCTATAGGTCAGGCATTTTACGCAGAGCATTATGCACAAAATGCAACTCAGTTGGCTAAAACCATAAAACGAAAATACTGGAATCCGGAGAAAAAATTATTTGCTGATACAAACGATAAGAAGTCTTATTCACAGCACGTGAATTCATTGGCTGTTTTGGCCAATATTGTCGATCCGAATGATTTGCCGACCGTGGGAGACAGTCTGTTGAATGATAAAAGTTTAACACAATGTACCATATATTTCAAGTATTATCTTCATCAGGCTTTGGCGAAAGCGGGTTTTGGAAATGATTTTATGAATTGGTTGGGAATTTGGAGGGAAAATATAAAACTTGGCTTAACGACTTGGGCTGAAGATTCCAATTTGAGAACCGTTCGTTCCGATTGTCATGCATGGGGAGCCAGTCCCAATATAGAATTTTTTAGAATTGTGCTGGGAATTGATGCAGATGCTCCGGGCTTTTCCAAAATCAAAATTGAGCCTCATTTGGGAACGATGACTAAAGTTGGAGGTGAAATGCCTCATCCAAATGGCAAAATATCAGTAAATTATGAGTTGAAAAAGAAAAAATGGATAATTCATATTCATTTGCCACTAAATACACCTGGCAAATTAATATGGGAAGGGAAAAGTTATGAATTAATTTCAGGTGAAAATTCACTTGTGATTTGAAATGAATAATATAAATATTTAGATAAATCTTTAAAATACAGAGAGATGAAATATAAATTATTAGCTTTAGTTTCTTGTTCTTTCCTATTGTTGAGCACTTTAAAGGCTCAACAGAAAGATCTCGTACAGTATGTGAATACTTTACAGGGAACCGATTCAAATTTTGGTTTAAGTTATGGAAATACTTATGCCACCATTGCCATGCCTTTTGCTATGCATACATGGGCAGCACAAACAGGCAAAAATGGAGATGGATGGAAATATCAATATTCTGCAGACAAGATTCGTGGATTTCAGCAAGCACATCAATGCAGCCCATGGGTGGGAGATTACGCAGTATATTCTTTAATGCCTGAAGTTGGGAAATTGCTCGTAAATCAAGATAGGCGTGCTTCTAAGTTCAGCCACAAAAATGAAATTGCCAAACCGCATTATTACAAAGTAAAATTCGATAACGGAATCATTACTGAAATAGCACCAACTATGCGTGGTGTTCATTTGCGTTTCACTTATCCCCATGATGGAGATGCTTATTTGGTACTTGATGGTTACATTGACCAGAGCGAAATTAATATTGATCCAACAAAACGACAAATTACCGGTTGGATCAATAATCAGCGTTTTGTAAACAATGCCTCTACTTTTCGCAGCTATTTTGTTATTCAGTTTGATAAACCTTTTGAAGAGTATGGAGTTTGGGAAAACAACAAGGATGAAATTTTTGCAGGAAAAACTTCAGGAAGTGGCAAGGGATACGGGGCTTTTGTGAAATTTAAAAAAGGTTCTGTAGTGCAGGCTAAGGCTGCTTCATCCTACATTAGTTACGAACAGGCTTGGATTACTTTCAATAGAGAATTGGGAAAGGATAAAACATTAGAAGTTACAAGAGAGAAAGGAGCAAAAACTTGGAACACATTATTAAATCGTGTTTTGGTAGAAGGCGGAACTGAAGAACAAATGAAAACTTTTTATTCTTGTCTGTTCAGAGCCAACCTTTTTTCTCGGGAGTTTTATGAATTGGACGTAAATAATGAGCCTTATTATTACAGTCCTTATGATGGGAAAGTACATAAAGGATACATGTTTACCGACAATGGCTTTTGGGATACTTTCAGGTCTCAATTTCCATTGACGAACATTTTGCATCCCACTATGCAGGGAAGATACATGAATGCACTTTTGGATGCTCAGGAACAATGTGGCTGGCTTCCTTCGTGGTCGTTTCCCGGAGAAACAGGAGGTATGATAGGAAATCATGCTATTTCTTTATTAACAGATGCTTGGGCTAAAGGAATCAGAACTTTTGATCCGGAAAGAGCACTGAAAGCTTATGCACATGAGTCGATGAATAAAGGTCCGTGGGGAGGAGCCAATGGACGGGCAGGCTGGAAAGAATATTGGCAATTGGGTTTTGTAACTTATCCGGAATCAATGGGTTCTACTTCGCAGACGTTGGAATATGCTTATGATGATTTCTGCGGTTATCAGTTGGCAAAAATGACCGGGAATGAATTTTACGAAAATATTTTTGCAAAACAAATGTATAACTATAAAAATGTTTTCGATGGCAAAACCGGTTTTATGAGAGGCCGAGATAAAAATGGAAAATGGTTGGAACCGTTTAATCCCTATGAATGGGGAGGACCATATTGCGAAGCAAATGCTTGGCATTACACATGGTCGGTTTTTCATGATGTTCAGGGACTGATAAATTTGTTTGGTAGCGATAAAAAATTTACCATGAAAATGGATTCTGTTTTTACAGTTCCCAATATTATTGTTCCGGGCACTTATGGAGGGATTATTCATGAAATGAAAGAAATGCAACTTGCCAATATGGGTCAGTATGCGCATGGAAATCAGCCCATTCAGCATATGATATTTTTGTATAGTTATGCTGGTGAGCCATGGAAAACGCAGTATTGGTCACGTCAAATTATGGAAAGATTGTATAATTCTTCCGAAAAAGGCTATCCCGGCGATGAGGATCAAGGAGGAATGTCTTCATGGTATGTATTGAATGCATTGGGGATTTACAGTGTTTGCCCCGGTACGGACGAATATGTAATAGGAAGTCCACTGTTTCAAAAAATAACTATTACAACTGAGAACAATAAGAAATTTGTGATAGAAGCCAATAATAATTCAAAAGAAAATATGTACATCCAGTCAGCTATGCTCAATGGCAAACCTCTGGAAAAGAATTATATTACTTACAGCGATATTGTAAACGGTGGAAATCTTCATTTTGAAATGGGAAATCAACCTAACAAATCAAGAGGAGTTTCAAAACAGGCTGCTCCTTTTTCATTATCCAAAAAATAAAATTAGAGATGAAAATCAAGTTGTTTTTGTTTTGTGCATTGTCAATAGCGAGTTCTTTCACTGTAAATTTGAAGAGTGAGAACTCAAATGTAAATTATTCAAAAATCGTTAATACGTTAATAGGCACTAAAGGTGTTGGCTTAAGGTCAGGTTATTGTTATCCTGGTGCTACTTATCCGTTTGGGATGGTTCAGTTTACTCCTTCCTATTTTTCAAAAAAGTCGGGTTTTGTTATCAACCAGCTGAATGGCGGTGGTTGTGAGCACATGGGCAACTTTCCGACATTTCCGTTGAAAGGGGAATTGAAAATTTCGCCCGATAATATTTTAAATTACAGAGTCAATGTTTCTGACGAAGAAGGTCATGCCGGTTATTATAAAGCGCTTATTGAGGATGAAACAATAGCCGAACTCACTGTAACAGAACGCACCGGTATGGCAAGATACACCTATTCTCCAAATGAAGAATATGGTACGGTAATTATTGGAGCTGGTATTGCTGCAACCAGTATTCAGAATGCTGCTGTTGTTATCACAGCTCCCAACAAATGCGAAGGATATGCTGATGGCGGTCAGTTTTGTGGAATCCCAACTCCCTATAAGGTTTATTTTGCAGCCGAATTTGATATGGATGCTTTTAAAACCGGTATTTGGAAGAACGACAAACTGTTTGAAAATGCAACATTTGCTGAAGGAGAAAATTCCGGAATATATTTCACTTTTGATTTGAGAAATAATAAACAAATTCAATATAAAGTTGGTGTTTCTTATGTGTCGGTAGAAAATGCGAAGGAAAATTTAAAGAGTGAAAACAGTGCATGGAGTTTTGATAAAATTCAAAAAGATGCAGAAAATAAATGGAATGAATATCTAAGTAAAATTCAGGTTAAGGGGACAAATCAGGATCGCATTACGCAATTTTATACTCATTTGTATCATTCATTCATTCATCCGATTGTTTGCAGTGATGTAAATAATGAATATATGGGTGCAGATTTCAAAGTGCATAAAACGCGTTCAAAGCACTATACTTCTTTTAGTAATTGGGATACGTATCGTACTCAGATTCAATTGTTGTCGATATTGACTCCCGATGTGGCGTCCGATATTGTAATTTCTCACCAATTGTTTGCTGAAGAAGCCGGTGAAGCCTATCCTAAATGGGTTTTGGCAAATATCGAAACAGGAGTTATGCAGGGAGATCCCACTTGCATCCTGATT
Source organism: Bacteroidales bacterium (assembly GCA_012517575.1). Lineage (GTDB taxonomy): Bacteria > Bacteroidota > Bacteroidia > Bacteroidales > Paludibacteraceae > MVYY01. The sequence continues at coordinate 46,942 of JAAYUQ010000081.1, forward strand.
TCCAATGCTTATGCTTTTGGGGCAAGGAATTACAATCCGAAACCGATTTTCAGGTTGATGCAAAGAAATGCCGAAATTCCGGGCTTAAAATGTCAAAACGTTGAGGTACGTCCCGGCTTAAAGCAATATCTGGAAAAAGGGTATTATAATGCGTCCATGCAGCTTGAATATACTTCTGCTGATTTTGCAATCGGGCAATTTGCTTTACGAGCAGTTGGTGACGAATTTTCAAGCTGGAAATACTTTGAAACAGCACGTTCATGGAAAAATCTTTTCAACCCCGAAACCGGCTGGCTTCAGTCCCGATATCCAAATGGAGCATGGAAACCATTAAGTGAAGATTTTAGGGAAGCTACTTATAAAAACTACTTTTGGATGGTGCCTTATAATTTAAATGGATTGATTGAACTTATTGGCGGGAAAAAAGAAGCTGAAAAACGATTGGATGAGCTTTTTGTAAGACTTGACGCAGGTTACAACGATCCGTGGTTTGCTGCAGGAAATGAACCGAGTTTTCATATTCCTTGGATTTATAATTGGGCGGGTTGTCCGTATAAAACCCAATCAATTGTTAACAAAATAATTAATGAACAATATTCAAGTGCCGTTGACGGACTTCCTGGAAATGACGATTTGGGAACTATGGGAGCATGGTATGTGTTTTCATGTATTGGATTATATCCCGAAATTCCCGGTATTGGCGGATTTGCCATTAATACGCCAATTTTTGAATCGATAAAAGTGAAGCTGAAAAATGGTGAACTTTCTATCAACGGAGGTTCTGAGAAAAATATTTATATCCATTCTTTGAAAGTGAATGGAGAAATTTTTGATAAGTCTTGGATTGAATGGAATGATTTAGCCAATGGAGCTGTTTTGAATTTTAAAACATCGGCCAAACCAAATTTGAAATGGGGAACAAAAACTCCGCCTCCTTCTTTTCCATAATTTATAACTAAAAAAATAATCATAAAGCCATGAAAAAATTATTTATTCGACCGATTTTATTGGGAGTATTTCTTTTTCTGTCTATTTCCTCGTGTATTTCAAAAAATGAGTATGAACCGACTTTCCCTTTAGGAGAATTTGTCCGACCTGCAGGGGTCAATCCGGTTTTGTTGCCCGACACTTCTTCCAAATTTTTTTGTCCTATGAATCAGAAGTTGGTTCGGTGGGAAGAAAGTGACGTATTTAATCCGGGAGCAGTAGTTAATGACGGAAAAATTTTTATCCTTTATCGAGCTGAAGACAATTCCTCTGTAGGGATTGCTTCTCGTGTATCCAGGATAGGTCTGGCAGAAACTTCAGATGGATTTACGATGAAAAAAAGGCCTGCTCCGGTAGTTTACCCCGATAACGATAACAATAAATTTTACGAATGGCCTGGCGGTTGCGAAGATCCTCGTGTTTCGGTAACCGAAGATGGAACTTTTGTGCTTTTTTATACTTCGTGGAATAGAAAAGTTGCCCGATTGTGTGTAGCTACATCAAAAGATTTGGTTCATTGGGAAAAACACGGGCCTGTGTTTGCAAAGGCTTACAATGGACGTTTTCTCAATCACTGGTCAAAAGCTTCAAGCATATTGACAACTTTGAAGAATGACAAATTGGTCATCAAAAAAATTAATGGGAAATATTTTATGTATTGGGGGGAATATGTCATCTATGGAGCAACTTCTGATGATTTGAAAAATTGGACACCGATTTTGGATGATAACAATGAATTGAAAATATTGATGTCTCCTCGAAAAGGTTATTTTGACAGCGACTTGACTGAATGCGGACCTCCGTCAATTTGGACAAAAAATGGAATAATTCTCTTATATAATGGGAAAAACAAGCAGGGAGAAGGCGATGAAAATTTTGTTACCAACGCTTATTGTGCCGGACAAGCATTATTTGATGCAAATGATCCCACC
>JAAYUQ010000082.1 GCA_012517575.1 Bacteroidales bacterium
AACAGGTTTCCGGGTATGATAAAACAGACCGGCTATTATGTATGACCAGATGTTTTCGTCGGCATATATATTTTTTTTAGATGAAATGGAAAAGTTTTTCCATTCTTTTTTGAAAGCATCGCTATATCCAGCTCGTGCCCAAAATTCCGGTTCTTCGAGATATATAGCGTCAATGCCAGCATCAATTACCCTTTTAATGTGATTTTCTTTCAGATATTTCAAGTAATTGTAGGTTGGCACAATATAAGGTACCAAATGACCATGCCATATTGTGTCCCCATTGAGTTGTACTTGCCCTTCATCCAAATGACTTTTTCCATCCCACAAGCCTGTAAAATAGTCCTTGTATTCACCCCAAGCAATTCCTGTCATGAAATGGGTTTGATATCCATGTTCACGCCACGAATTAACTCTATCTTCAAATTTTTGATTTTTATTTCTATCGGATGGATTGCCACCAACGCCATAAACCACCGCAACGTCTCCTCTAACATCTATAGTTGGCCGCCAGGGTTGAGCAGTCTGGAACACTGTTTTTTCTCGATTGTTTTTTTCAACTATTGATTGACAAAAGAAGGAGGGTGTAAGGCTCTCACAAAGCAACAATAAAAAAATAAATCGGTTTTTCATAAATTGACTTTATTTTTAAGAAAGGTCATTTAATTGAATAGTTATAAACATCCAAAAAATATCTAAAGACAAATATGAAAAGACATGGATTATTTTTGAGGTTATTTTCCGGTTATTTTAAAGGCTATTTCATTAATCAAATTAAAAAAAACAGGAAATTTTTTTGATTGAAGGATATTTCAGATTTTACGAATTCTTCTTTTCCCGCTTAATAACTCGCTATAGGAAACCGGATATTCTTTTCCCATCATTTTTTTATACTCGTTTACAAATAAAAAATAGCGTTTTTTTGCCTCATCATTCATCTTTAATTTTATCAGCGCATGAATCAGATAGAAAATGGCATCATCGTTTATTGGGTCAATATTAAATAATGCTTCACACAATACAACCGTTGTACTGTTGGCTCCATTATTGAAATTTTTTTCAATTTCGATAAGCAAGACTGGTTCCAACTTTTTTTCGACATCTTCTTTAAATGGATCGAATTCTGGTAAATCAATGGATCTCAAAAATTTACCTTGCCTGATAATATTTAAAAACTCCATGATATTTTCTTCAACCATATTGGAATCAATTAATTCCATGCAACGCAAGTAATCGCAGTAGCAGAATTCCTGAGAAATTTCAATTCTGAACAAACCCTTTTCATATACGAGCTCGATTCCGTCAAGTTCTTTTATGATTTTTCTCAGATGGTTAATTGTTACGCCCCTTGAATTTTTAACCTTATCTTCAGGTTTATCTGGCCACAGGAGTTCGCTTAAACGTTGGGAAGAAATTCCTCCTGAATAACTGTGTTGAAGAATGATAAGAAAAGCCTGTTTTAATTTGCTGCTAAACATGTAGGTGATGTCCCTGTTTTTTCTGTCCTGAACACGAAATTCGCCAAACAAATAAATTCCGTTTGGTTTTAAATCGCTTCTTATTGGAGTTTTATCCTGAGAATTTTCTTTTCCGTTGTCATCAGAGAAAATAATTTCCAATTCAAGATTTTCTCTTTTTCGTTTGTTTCGAAGTTTACGAAAAAGTACAAAAGCGGAAACCATGAGAAGCAGAAAAATGAAGGAAATTATTATTACAGAATTTCTATTGGATTTTGGTTCATGCATAACCAATTCCTCATAACTGATAGGTGGAAAGGCTAAAGAGTAAATTTTAATAACGGATGAAATGTCCTGATTATCGAATTCCTGAATGACGGCAAATAAATTGTTCAGGCTATGAGAATAATACAAATTGGCTTCTGTCTTAATCTTTTCTGAACGGATAGGGACAGAATCCCCAAGAATTTTAAATGAACCGTCTTTTAAAGAAAACCGATATAATTTCAGATGCGTTTTGGAAAAATGTTCCGGATAGCAAAGAGTATAAAAACAGGAATCGTCCTGAAAAATCATTTGCCTCACTGGAACGACGTTTTCTTTGTCCCATGAGATTTCCCACAATTTGACAACCTTGTTGTCATTGAGACTGACTTTGTAGAAGTCGTAATAATATCGGCGTCCCACAACTTGTTCTCCCGATTCGTTTCCCATGCCTCCAAAAATGTAAAGAGAGTTATCTTCTTTTTTGTAACACATTGCCGAAAAATATCGAGGATTAATTTTATCTCCACTTAATTTCAATGAGTCCCATTTATTCGTATTGAAATTGAAGGAATATAAACTTTTGCTGTATTGCATATTTCCAAATCCGCCGACCCCTCCAAAACCTCCAAAAATGTAAAATTTTTTGTTTTGTTCATCAAAGGCAGCACTATGGTGATGCAATTGCATGTAGAGCGAAACATTACTCAGTGCTTTCCATCGTTTCGTTTTCAAATCCAAAACAGCTACATTTGGTCCCAATTTATTGTTTTCGTTATAAACATCATAAACATACAATTTTTTTTCTTCTTTATCCAAAAAATTGGTTCCCAAAAAAATATCTACTGGACATTTTTCAGGGAACTTTTCCATTGTTGAAGCCCCGGTACGTACATTATAAGTTATAAGTGAGTCCTTGTTGAAAATATACAAGTTGTCTGTTTTTTCGTCAAAGTTACAACCTGCAACACTTGCCGATTTGAAAGTCTGCCTGTAAGACCAGTAATAAGCGTCTTTAATCAGCCAAACGGGGTTGGTAATGCAGCCAAATTCTCTACCTTTCACATCATGGGCAATATTTCCCTTGCTCTCTTGAAGCGGGAAAATATATTTGTGTTTCTTGTCTGAAACAGAAAGATTTCTAATAGCAAAGGAAGGAACATCAATCAGGTAATCACTTCGTCCAAAACAAATTTCAGGTTTCCATTCTGGAGGAAGGACAACGTTATTTTCTTTAAATAATTGATTATTAATGTTCAATAAAAGAATATGATTTTTTAGGTCAAAAATAATGGATATTCTGAACCAATTTATTTTCTGGAGTTCATCATGATTTACACTGGCCGTAATAAGATTTTTTCCACCTTCTTCATTAAATTTAAAAACAGTGGAAGCTCCTTCGACATAGTATGAAAGATTGAAAGTTTTATTTGCTTCGTTGTTTTTAATTCGAACAATATAACCGTAATGGGATGATTCTAACAATGAAATATCAAAACTAATATCGAGTTTATTGGTAAACAAGGGAGATTTTTCGCAAAAAACGTTGTATGATGTTCGTTCATCAATCAAATGTTCACTTCCATTAAACTTCAAACCATTAGCCTCGGCATGAAAATTAATAAAGAGAAAAATTATCAAAATATCGGTATAACGAAAGAATAGCCTCATGTTACAACGAAAAATATATTTTAAGGGAGTGGTATATCTATATTTATTTTAATTCAAAATGTGTAAAAGACGTTTGATTCTTTCAAAATCATTTGTTTGATTGAAATTAAGTATCAATCCTGCGTCAAATTATCTGAAACCAATAAATTAAAATAAAAACCAATATTGAAAAATGTTTTTTTGAGTGTCCATTTTTCAAGTAGATTAAATTAGGTTCTTAATAGTCAGAATAAATATCAGACTTTTTAAAAATCTTCGAATTGAATTTTCACAAAGGTAGTGAATTTTACTGCAAAAACAATAATAAAAATTTCAGACAATATCCCCTTCTATATCAATAAAATATCGGAAAGTTTTCAATCAATAGTGTTTTAATGATTTGTGAGTCCTGATAAATACTGAATGGGAAAAACAAGAAAATTTGCAAGATTCAGTTTCCCGAATATTGTAGATTCACCTTGATTTAAACTAATACCAATGAAAGAAAAGCCCTCGCTCCCGCTAATTTGTAATCGGTGGCTTGTTCTTAAATTAGAAAATTTTCAATCCGAACCAACGCTTCTTTTCATTGTTCTGCCTTTCAGGCAGTGTGTAGGGCAGGAGTCCTCTTTTTTCGTAGAATAGATTCTGCGGTTAAAAAAATTGGCTTTTCAAGCCCAAATGTTGCTAAAAAGGATGAATAGTATTTGTTTTTGACGAAGCCGCTTCGCCTGAAAGGCAATTTTTTCATAACCATAGGTCAACGCATGGAGACAAAGTGAATCTTTTATGCTGCATTGCGCATCATCACTTTCCAAAAGCAATTCTCCTGCCTAATTCTGTTCAAAAAAATTTTTTCTTACCGATTTTGGTATTATATTTGTTTTTGGTTTCGCTTCGCACAAATAATTCCCGTTTAAAATTTACTTCTCATGAAAAAAATCTCTTTTACACTGCTTGCAGCAGCTTTTTTTATGGCGGCTTTTGCAGCCTTTCAGCAACCGACTGTTTACTTTGACGAACGTTGGAAAAAAGTGGAAGAACTGGCTGAAAAACAGTTGCCCGAATCAGCGCTAAAAGAAGTAGATGACATTCTGAAAGAAGCAAAAAAGCTAAATAATTCGACGGAAGCTATCAAAGCTACCCTTTACAAAATGCGTTTTACATTGGAGAAAGATCCAGATCAAGCTCCCAAACTGATCAAGGAATTTGAAACTTATGCTGCCAATGTCTCTAATGCAGCCGAAAAATCGCTGCTTTATTCCATGACGGCGGAACTGTATGCAAAATATTTTCAGCAACAAGCTTATTCCATTCGGCAACGTAAGGAAATTTCGGATTATATTCCTGAGAATATTGACGAGTGGACAAAAAATATTTTCTTCGATAAAGTCAGTCAATTGCTGGCTGCTTCATTGGAACCGGCGGAAACTCTTCAGAAAACAGATGTGCTGAAATTTGAAATTCTGCTGGTGAAAGGAGATAGCAATAATCAGTTGCAACCTACGCTTTTCGATTTTCTGGCTTATCGCCGTATCGACATTCTGCAATCGATGCAAGAAGCACAGTCCGTAAAAAATCCGTTGAAATCTGAAGAACTGTTTTCGGACGTTTCCCGTTTTGTTTCTCTGCCATTGGATACAATCTATTCAAAATCTGTTGAAAATCAGGTGCTGCAAACCTATCAGCAATTGCTTTCTTTTCACTTCAAGGAAAAAAATGTATCGGCTCTTTTGTATGCCGATCTTCAGCGGTTGGTATATCTCAGAGAAAATTCTCAGTTGTCGAACAGCGATGAGCTCTATTTTTCGGCTTTGCAGCGCTTGTCGAAGGAATATGGGAACAACGAAAACGTAGTGGAAGTTATGGCAGCAATGGCCCGCTATTATCTCGACAAAGTATATGAATCGGAGGAAAACAACAATTTTACGAAAAAAGCTTACGATATTTGTTCCGAAGGAATTCGCCGTTTTCCCGATTATCAGCGCATTGCCGTGTTGAAAAATATTCAGCGGCAAATCACGCAAAAATCCGTTTCTTTAAGCCATCCACATGTTGTCGGTAAAAATTCGAAACTTGCACTGAATATTTCTACGAAAAATATAGAAGAGATGCAGTTGCAAATTTACCGTGTCAATGCTTCGTCGCTCGATTATTTTTCTTTCACGAAAACGCCCAAAAATTCAGGACTTGATTTTCCTGATCGCACCTTGTTGCAAACAGGAGAAATAAAAATTAAGCCCGATACAAATTTTGCTGCCGTGGATACTGTTTTGAAAATTTCTTCAGGAACATATGGAATTTACGAAGTTCGGTTGTCGGTAAAAGGAGATACGTCCAATGTGGTTGCCAAAAGTTTTTATGTGGTTTCCGATTTAAGTTTTATGGTGCGGCAGAACAAGCCGGAAAAGGTAGGGTTGTATGTGCTGGATCGCGAAACAGGTTGGCGACAAAAAGAGGTGAAAATAAATCTTTACGAACAGAAATGGACAGGTAATTCTTACCAAATGAATCTTTTACAGACGACTGTTAGCGATAAAAATGGTTTTTGCACATTTCCTTACGACAGGCAGGGCGCGAAATGGATTTTTCTCGAAAAAGGCGATGATCGATATTTTAGTTCTTCCATAAATACTTATTATTGGGAAAGAGATATAAATAAAGAAAAACCTGTTCAGTTGGAATTTTTCACTGATCGTGCTGTTTATCGTCCCGGTCAAACAGTTTTTTTAAAAGGAATAGCTTATTATGCAGATGCGCAACGTCAGGAAGTGGCGACATCGGTAAAATTTGATGTTTCGCTTTTTGACGCCAATTATCAGAAAATAGCTTCAAAAACATTTTTTACCAATAAATTTGGCTCTTTTGCCGGAGAATTTGTTTTGCCTTCCGAAGGATTGAATGGCGCTTTCAGGTTTGAGTCGGGAAATTTTTCAAAAACTGTTTGGGTTGAAGAGTACAAACGCCCCACTTTTGAAGTGAAAATTCAAAAACCGACTGACGAGGTAAAATTTGGGAAAAAAGTTACGCTGACGGGAAATGTAAAGGCTTATTCGGGTTATAATATTGCTGATGCAAAAGTTGTTTTTCGTGTGGTTCGCCGTCCACATTGGTATTGGAGTTGGAGTAGGAGTGAGGAGAATGAAATTTCGCATGGAGAAACGCAGACTGACGCAAACGGTAATTTTACGCTTTCGTTTGTTCCCGAAAAATCAAAGGGAAACGATTATCTCAGAAAAGATGCCTATTACGTTTATACTGTTTATGCCGAAGTTACCGATACCAAAGGCGAAACGCAACAAGGTGAACAGTTTGTAACGGTTGGCGACAAGTCGTTGTTTATTCTGGCAGATATTCCTGAAAAATGGAATAAGGAACAAAAAACTGATTTTCCGCTGCGGCTCGAAACTTTGAACGGAGAAAAGGTGGAAGGCACAGTGAAATTTGCCGTTTATCGATTTGAAAATTCGGAAGATTTTGCAACCAATGAAGAATGGGAAGAAATGGAAGAAAAAGAAAGTGAAGAAGATATTTCCCTGAAGTCGGCTAAAAAAATATGGGAAGGTACTTTCAACACCAAAGATAGCCGGTTGAAATTGGATGCAAGTAAATGGGAATCGGGTGGTTATCGTATTGTTTTTTCTGCGTTCGATCAGTTGGGAGAAAAAGTGGAATCAGGTAAAAATTTTGTTCTTTACGGGAATAACGATAAGCGTCCTCCCATCAAAACCATGACGTGGTTGCCAGAGACAGAAATAACCTGCGAAGTGGGCAAAACAGCCGAAGTTATTTTTGGTTCGTCAGCCGAAAATATTTCCTTGTTGTATGAAGTTATGAAGGGAAATACCATTTTAGAAAGTAAATGGATCAGTTTGAGCAACGAAATTAAAATTTTTCCGATGCTGTTGAAACCAGAATACGGAGACGGTATCACGGTGATGTTTACCTTTATGAAAAAAGGACTATTTTTTAGTGAAAGGGTAACCATTCGCCGGAAAATAATTGAAAAGAAACTGAAGCCGACGTTAACCGTTTTTCGCAATAAACTTCTTCCGGGAGAAAAATCCGAATGGACAGTTAATATTCCTGAAATTAAACAGATGCAAAAACAAGCAGAATTGTTGGTGGACATGTATGATGCTTCGCTGGATGTCATTCATCCGAATGAATGGACATTTCAGCCTGATTTTCGTGGAAATTTTATGGAAAGTCCGCGCTGGGATGCATCTTACAACAGGATGATTTCCGATAATATTGATATTCCCGTTAATTATATTCCAGTAGAAGAATATCGGTTGGATCGGTTGAACTGGTTTGGTCTGGATTTAATGGCAGGTGGAAAGTATAATGGGCCAATTTATATAAGAGGCTTAAAAAGTTTAAGTGCAACTTCTGAATCCAAAGAAATTTCAATCATGGATAAGAAGGTTGAAGATGGGACTGTCGCTGCTTTTTCTGTAGTAAAAACATTAAAAACCGATTTTACGAATGAAATCATACAACCTGAAACTTCTCCAGCCATTCGGAAAAATTTCAATGAAACGGCATTTTTCTATCCGCAACTTTATACCGACAGCGCCGGAAATGTGACATTTTCTTTCACTGCACCGGAAAGTTTAACAAGATGGAATATTAAAATGTTGGCTCACACACCCGATTTGTATTTTGGTCAACTTGAGGCTCAAGCGATAACGCAGAAAGACTTAATGATACAAATGAATTTGCCTCGTTTTGTTCGTTGCTCGGATACGTTGATGTTGAGTTGCAACATTACCAACCTATCAGGAAAAGATATTTCCGCAGTAACACATTTTGAATTGTTGGATGCAGCAAACGAACAGCCTGTTGCAGTTTTTGAAAACAGAAAAGTACAGTTATCCGCCAACGAAACAAAAACCGTGCAGTGGCAATTGAAAGATTTTTCTTCGCATGAACTGCTGATTTGTAAGGTGAAGGCAACAGCAGGTAATTTTAGCGACGGAGAACAAAATTATCTTCCGGTTTTACCCGATCGGATATTGGTAACCGAAAGTTTACCCATGACGGTACGCGGTCATCAAACCAAAACTTTTCAATTTGAAAGTTTGCAGAAAAAATTCTCACAGGTTGAAACGAAAAATCTGACACTGGAATTTGCTGCTCAGCCGGTTTGGTACGCCATTCAGGCTTTGCCAACCCTTGCCGAGCCCGAAAACAAAAACGCTGTTGATTATTTTGCTGCTTATTATGCATCTACGTTGGCAAATTTTATCGTTCAGTCGCATCCGGAAATTGAGAAAATATTACGTCTTTGGGAGAAATCGGAAACAGGCAAAAATGCACTTTTATCGAATCTGGAGAAAAATCCGGAACTGAAAAACTTCTTACTGAAGGAGACACCTTGGATGATGACAGCTCAGAATGAAACCGAGCAGAAAAAACGGTTGGCTTTACTTTTCGATTTGAATATGCAGAAAGACAAATCGCAGCAATATCTCGACAAATTATTGAAACTTCAGCTTTCAAATGGAGCTTTCACTTGGTTTGAAGGAATGACGGAAAATCGTTATATCACTCAACTTGTTTTGTGCAATATGAAAAAGTTGCACGAGAAGACCGATTTACCAATGGATAAGAGGTTGGAGTCGGCCATGACGCTGGCGTTGAATTATCTTGACAAAGAAATTGCCAATGATTTTGAGCAACTGAAGAAAAACCGTAAAAATTTTGAAAAAGAAAATTGTGTCAATCCTCTTCAATTGCAATATTTGTATATTCGTTCCGGTTTCTCGGAAATTCCCGTTCCCGATTTTTCTCAGGAAGCAATAAAATTTTATCGTAAACAGACTGAAAAATATTGGACGGATTTTTCGCTCTATGGAAAATCGCAGGCTGCCATTGTTGCTCATCGTGACGGAAAAACTGCTTTAGCTCGCGATATTTTGAAATCATTAAAAGAAAATGCACTGAAATCGGAAGAGATGGGCATCTATTGGGCAAAGAACAAAGCAGGATATTTCTGGAACGAACGTCCGGTTACCGTTCAAACAGCCATTATGGAAGCTTTTTGGGAAATTGGAGTTGATACTTCCGACTTAGAAGAAATGAAAATCTGGTTGCTGAAACAAAAGCAGACGCAACGCTGGGATTCACCCATTTCTACTGTTGATGCGGTTTTTGCTTTACTTGCAAAAGAAAATAATTGGTTGCAGAATAATGATAAAGTTACCATCAAAATAGATAATAAAGAAATTCAACCTTCGTTCGCCGAAGCTGGAACCGGATATTTCAAGCAATCTTTGCCTGTTGAGCAGATAATGTCTGCCTCAAGTCGCATCTCTGTTAGCAAAAACTCGGAAGGAATTGGTTGGGGAGCCATTTACTGGCAATATTTACAAAAAATGGATCAGGTTCAAAGCCAAGCGGGGGCGTTGAATGTTTCCAAGAAATTGTTTGTGGAAAAAGTAACTTCCGCCGGTCGAACGCTTGTTCCCATCGAACAGGTAAGGGTTTCGTTGGGAGACAAAATCGTTACGCGGTTGGTAGTTACCACCGACAGAAATCTCGAATTTGTAGCTTTGAAAGATATCCGGGCTGCGGGTTTTGAGCCTGTGAACCAAACTTCCGGATGTCAGTGGAAACAGGGTGTTTGTTTCTATCAGACCATAAAAGACACTTCAGCAGCATTTTTCTTTTCGTCTTTGCCAAAAGGAACCTATGTGTTTGAATACGAACTTTGGGCTAACAACAGTGGCACATTCAATGGGGGGACGGCGTCCATTCAGTGTCAGTATGCACCGGAATTTATTAGCTATGCCGGAGGACAACAAGTTGTGATTCAATAACTTTTTCTTTTTAAGAATATTAGATTGGCAAAGTGAACAGGAATTCGTATAAAATTTTTGTAGTTCTATTTTTTCATGCGAATTCTCTGGTAGGAAAGATCAACTCCCAGACAACTGAAAAGGCCAAAAAAGACAAAAATCATTTTTGAAGCCATTAGCAAAGCATGTTCCGGTATAGCTCCCAAATGGGAATGATTGCTCAACAAAATAAATGCTGATGCCAGTGCCATGGAAATAAATTGTCCGAAAAGGCGATTGAAAGCCAGAAAAGCAGAAGCAAAACCATAGGAACCGGCATCAGCCGAGCTCATCACGGCATTGGTATTGGGAGAAGAAAAAAGGGCAAATCCAAATCCCAAAAATGCTAATAATAAGGCAATAATAGGAAGCGGAAGGTTTTCACTAAGGAAAATTCCTATGACAAATAATGCAAACGCAATCATGGCCATTCCGTAAGAAGCAATTTTTCCAGGGTTGTGTTTGTCGGACAAATGACCTGCGTAGGCCGAGAACAAAGCCATCATGAGCGGTTGAAAACACAAAATAAGACCGGCGCCAACAGGAGTCATACCACGAACATTTTGCAGATACAAGCTAAGGACATAACTAATGGCAAACGTGGTGGCATAATTGATAAGCGCAGCGAAGTTTGAATTGGTAAAGTATTTGTTCGATTTCAAAAAAGCGATAGAAATAAATGGTTTTTCTTTTTTTAGTTCAAAACGAATAAAAATATAACCTGTTATAATGCTCAAGATCAACATAATAATTGAAAATTTGTTCATCCAGTCGAGCGCCAATACCAATGCAACAATAGCTACGAGAAAAATGGCATAACCTCCAAAATCGAATTTGTTTCTCTCACGTGCTTTCCATTCATTTTTAACGCCAAAAAACATGATAGCCAAAGCCGCGAGACCAAAAATAAAGTTAAACAAAAACAGACTTCTCCATCCAAATATTTGTGTCAAAGCGCCACCCAGAAGCGGAGCCAGTGAAAGTCCTACATACGTAAAGGTGGTTTGAATGCCCAGCACAAATCCTCTTCTGGAAGGGTCGAAGGCAGAAGCAATCAGGGCAGGAGCGGAAGCCATTATCAATGCGCTTCCCAATCCTTGTATAAATCGTAAAATTACAGCAGGATAAAAACCGGGAACAAAGTAAATGAAAAGTGAAATAAAACCGAAAATCAAATTTCCGACAAGAAAAGTTTTGCGTCGCCCAATTTGATCAGCCAGCCACCCGGCCAACATTAATCCTACGGCAGAAGCCAGCAGAAAAGATTCAGAGATCCATGCAACTTTGGCTATTCCTACGTGATATTCATTGTCAATAACAGGCATGGCGATATTCAGTGAGGAAGACATGAAGCTATTGAAAAAAGAACCTATTACAATGGCAATCAGTAGCCATCGGTTTTCCTTTAGTTGTATGTTGATATGCATTTTCATACTCATATTGAGGTTTTAAGTCTTATTAAATTCTGATTTGCACTAAGAATTTTAAGATCGAAAAAATTTCGATTTTTTTAAGTTTTTCGTGATCTGAAGAATTTTGGCAAAATTTTTAAAATCTTCTGCTCCAAACAATTATTTTTTCAAAAATGAAAATTGCAGCCTGCTAAAAAAGTGGCTTTTGGCATGGGATAACCTGCATTTATTTCATAGGAACGGTTTAAAAGATTTTCACCTGTTAAAAATACATCGATAAATTTTCTCCATTGATATGACGTTCTGGCATTCAACAAAATAAAATTTTCCTGTTTTACCGGGTTAATGGAGGAATAAAGTCCTTGAATGTATTGAATTCCGGAAGAAAATTTCAACCTTTTTTTTGAATAGTCAAATCCTGCAAAAATTTTTTGTTTTGGAGCACCCACCACGGGATATTTCATACCGAGTCTACTATAGTTGAAATTTGCCGACCAAATTGAATTTATATGGTAGTTTATGACGCCTTCAAAACCATAATTTTCAATTTTCCCTGAGTTCACATTCAGTGGCTTTCCATTTGAAATCACAGTCTGAATTATATTTTCTCCTTCAATATAGAATACGGTTATATCATAGAACAAATTTATTGGAGTATTATTTTGAGAAAGAGATAATTCGTAATTCATTATATTTTCAGGCAGTAAGTTAGGATTTTGTGGAGTAAACATAAAAAATTCCCGAATGGTAGGATTCCGAAATCCTTTACTAATCAATGCTTTTGCTTCGAAATTTTTCGGGAGTTGAAAAGATAAGCCCATTTGGGGAATCCATTGAGAACCTGTTTTTGAATGCTTATCAAAACGAATACCCAAATCAAGCGTTGCCAGCGTGCCAAATTCGTGCCGAATATCTGCATAGCCCGCTATTTCATGCAGCGTAGTATCGATAATTGATTTTTCCACTCCACTTGTAAATCTGTGCCATGCCCTGCCTCCGAATTTTTGATAATCAAATCCAAAAGTAATTCGGTTAAAGGGGTTTAAAGTCGTTGATTGATAACACGATATACCTGACATTTGATCGTTGGAATGGAAAAGAGAATCAATCGGTTGTTTTCCGTAAGCGTATCCATCATTAATAATATGATGACCCCAATTATAGTAAAATCTAAAGGCTCCTGAAGTATTTTTGTACGTGTTTTCAATAGAAGCAATTGTCCATCCTCTTGTTACTCGAGAATCGTTGTCGATAATTGGTTGATTGATTGTTCCCGGATTGGAAGCATTAAAATGAGAAATATTCATGTTGGCGGAGATATTCCAATATTTGTCCATCCGATAACCAAGTTTTGCATATCCGCTTAATTGATCAAAATCCATATTTTCTCGGTGTCCATCAGTCCGATTGTATGAAACTGCAATTTTTCCGCTTATCCGATTTTTCTTGAATCGATTGGTTAAAGATGATTCCAGAGTATTGAATGAGCCGTAACCGATGTGGAAATTTTGTTGAACGGTATCCTTATAAAGTTTTGAAGAGACAATGTTAATAACGCCCCCCATAGCATAGGATCCATAAAGAGCCGAAGCCGGTCCTCTAACAACTTCAATCCGGTCAGCAATTACAGATTGGTACAAGTCTGCTATCGGATGACCCATTAAACCCATAAATTGTGGTTCGCCATCTATCAATATTAATACGCCGGTAGTTGGATTTCCTCCAATCCCACGCATTTTCATTGTTCCGGCAGCTCCTGTAGAAATTCCATAACCCATAACTCCACGACCTGAAATAAAAAGTCCCGGAACCAGTTCATTTAGTATTGGGATTACAGACTGACTTTGTCGTTCAATTATTTGCTTGTCAGTAATTACTGAAATACTCATAGGTAAATTCCTGACATCAGTTTCTGTTTTGGTGCCGGTTACGATAACTTCATTCATGTAAATGTTTTTTTCTTCATTGCTTTGAATACTGTCCCAAATAGGTTGTGCTTTCAGTGAAAATGGAGAAACACAAGTATAAATAAAAATAACAACAAACATCAACTTTTCAATGAGTTTACTCGAATTCATCTTTTAATACGATTTGGTTTGTTCACTTTTTTGTTTTGAAAAATACAAGTTTTTCTTCAAACAAATAAAGACAATTATTTTAAAATGGTATGACTAATGGAATTTAATATCGACGTTTGAATCAAATCAGCAGGTATATATGCAAAAAAAGTCCCGAAATTCAGGACTTTTCTGCGGAGAGAGAGGGATTCGAACCCCCGGAACCTTTCAGTTCAACGGTTTTCAAGACCGCCGCAATCGACCACTCTGCCATCTCTCCAACATTTTCAAAATGCGGTGCAAATATAGTTCTTTTTCTTTTATCCTACAACAACGCCTGTGGTTTTAAGGAGAAAAATTGGCTGATTGTTCCTTCCGCATAGATAAAATAATACCTGCCATTGCATGCAACAGCAGGTAGATTTTTGTTTTTGGTTGATATTTTAATTGTTGTTTTGATTCAATACCGGAGCCGGTTTAACTATTTTTGCTTTCATTTTCCCATTCTCTTTATCCAAATCCATTAAAATAGTATCGCCAGTTTCCAATTCTCCCGAAAGCACAATATCTGCCAATTCATCTTCGAGGTATTGCTGAATAGCCCGTTTCAAAGGTC
>JAAYUQ010000083.1 GCA_012517575.1 Bacteroidales bacterium
AAGAATGGAGAATAAGAATGAAAATTGAAGAATTATTGGAAATATGAAAGTTTTGTTATTAGGCACCGGCACTTCAACAGGAGTTCCACAGATTGGATGCAACTGTTACACCTGCACTTCTACCAACATAAAAGATCAACGTTTGCGTTCTTCTTTGCTGGTAAGTGAAAAAAACACCAAAATTTTAATTGACTGCGGCCCCGATTTACGTCAGCAGTTATTGAATTACCGCATTCACAACTTAACCGGTATTTTGCTTACCCACGAACATTACGACCATATTGGCGGACTGGACGACCTTCGTCCGCTTGGACCTTCTCATTTGTACGGCGAAAAAAGAGTTTTAAAAGTCATAGAGCGAAATATGCCTTATTGTTTTGGAGATAAACGTTATCCGGGCGTACCGGAACTGTTTCTTCATGAAATTAACGAAGAAGAATTTTCTCTTGATGGTTTACAAGTTCAACCTGTACGCGTTATGCATGCCAATTTGCCCATTTTTGGATTCCGTATCGGTAAAATGGCCTACTTGACCGACGTCAAAACGCTGGATGAAAAAGCTGTTGAACAACTTCAACAGTTGGATGTTTTAATAATAAATGCCTTGCGACCCTTTAAACATATTTCTCATTTATCTTTGTCTGAAGCCATTGAATTATCAGAAAAAATTAATGCCAAAGAAACCTATTTTACACATATCAGTCACGATATGGGACGACATAACGAAATAAATTCGGTACTTCCGCCGCATATTCATTTGGCTTATGACGGGCTGGAACTGGAAATTTGAAAAATATACAGAAAATTGAGAAAGTAAAATTATTTGGATACAAATTTAATGTGGCAATTTTCGTTTGATTTATGAATAAAATTAATTGAAGCCAAATGAAAAAAAGTTTTTTAAAATTTATCGGTTTTTCTATTGGAGCTTTATTTCTCAGTTCCTGTTCAAATATGCTCTACACAACGCTCGATGTGCTCCGACCGGCAAAAGTTGCTTTTTTACCCAATGTCAACCGACTGTTAATAGCAAATAATACACCTACAATAATACTGGAAAACGAACATAACAAAGCCCAAAAAACCGTTTCGCTTCCTACCGACAGTTTGCCGATTTACTGCTTAAGTGTTTTGGCTCAGGAACTTGGCAACAACAGTTTTTTTTCATCCGTTCTGTTAGAACCCAATTCTATTTTTCCGAAAAACAATTTTTCTGAAAAGCTTTCTGCCGAAATGGTAAAAAAACTTTGTGAAAACTATAACTGCGATGTCATTCTGACGTTGGACAGCCTCAAAGCTTCCGATGTACTGACCGAATATTATCTCGAGGACGTGAGTCAGTATTTAAGCACGTATGAAATTTTTCTAAAGTCAAAATGGAGTATCTATTATCCTTCTCAGCCCAAACCGGTTTCTTTACAATTTAAAGATACCGTTTATTGGGAAGCTCAAGATTATTCTCGCCAAAGAGCTTTGAAGCAAATGCCCAATCGATGGGATGCATTGGTTGATGGCGCTTTGTATGTAGGGAAAAATTCGGTAAAAAGATTCATTCCATATTGGGACAAAGTCGATCGATATTTTTTCAATCCCGGCAACAAGTTGATGCGACAAGCGATGGATTCTGTTTATGTGAGAAATTGGAACTCGGCCATTGAATTGTGGAAAAAAGCCATGAACAAATCCGATAGCGAGAAACTCAAAGGTGAGGCTGCTAACAACATTGCCATTGCTTATGAAATTCTGGGCGATATGGATAATGCCATTGCTTATGCCGATCAATCGCTTCATTATTTTTCTGCTGCATCCATCATTGATTTTGATACATTGGAACGAATCAGCAATTATTACAACGAACTGATCAAACGAAAAAATGAAATTGAACAGCTGAAATTGCAGTTGGGAGAATAATTTTTTTGAAAACCAAATCATAAATCTTAAAGTTTATCTCAAACTACAAATAACCAACATTTAAAATAAAAGAATTATGGAAGTACTTTTGCCCTCTGATGAATTGATATTACAAGAAAAAGGAATAAGCAAAGAGCAAATCGAAGAGCAATTGCATTTTTTTGAAACAGGATTTCCTTTTTTAAAAATTGTAGCACCGGCCGTAATTGGTAAAGGAATTACAGTTGTAGATAATGAAAAAGGAAATTTTTATATCAACAAATGGGAAAGTTACCGACAAAAAGAAGGAGTGAATATTGTTAAATTTGTTCCGGCTTCCGGAGCTGCTTCCCGAATGTTTAAAGATTTGTACGAATTTCTGGAAAGCGATTCAGAAGCACCTCAAAAATCTTCAGTGAAAGAATTTTTCAGTCAGATTGAGAAATTTGCCTTTTATGAAGAACTGAATAAAGCTTGCCTGAAAAATGAAAGAGCAACGATTGCAGAATTGATAAAAAACAACAAACTGAAAGCAGTAGTGGAAAATTTGCTACTCGAAAAAGGTTTGAATTATGGATTTCTCCCGAAAGGTCTGTTACTTTTTCATTCCTATCCCGACGAAAAAAGGACTCCGGTTCAGGAGCATTTGGTTGAAGGAGCTTTGTATGCAGCCAATGCTGCCAATGATGTAAACATCCATTTTACAGTTTCGCATCAGCACAAAGCCTTATTTGAAAAACACATTCGGGAAACTTTGGAAAAATATCAGCAAAAGTTCAATGTACGCTACCATGTAAGTTTTTCGGAGCAAAAATCCAGTACCGACACTTTGGCAGTCGATATGAACAATCGTCCTTTCAGGGAAAACGGGAAACTGGTATTTCGTCCCGGAGGGCATGGCGCTTTACTGGAAAACTTAAACGACTTGTTTGCCGATATTATTTTTATTAAAAACATTGACAATGTGGTGCCCGACTCCTTTAAGGAAATTACCGTAAAATACAAAAAAATTATTGCCGGCGTTTTAATAGATGTGCAACAAAAGTGTTTTGATTATTTGAAAGAATTGGAAACCAATTATTTAACCGAAGATCGTTTAAAAGAAATGCTTCGATTCACAGAAAGCACTCTTTGCATTTATCATCCCGAAGCCAATTCTTTTGACGCGGATACATTAAAAAAATATCTTATTCGAAAACTGAATCGACCTATCAGAGTTTGCGGAATGGTAAAAAATACGGGGGAACCGGGAGGTGGACCGTTTCTCACCATAAATAATGATGGAACAGTTTCTCCTCAAATTTTGGAAAGTTCACAAATTAATTTGAATAATCAGGAAGATAAACAAAAAATGGAAAATTCTACCCATTTTAATCCTGTAGATTTGGTTTGTTCGGTTAAAAATTACAAGGGCGAAAAATTTGATTTAATGCAATATGTGGATAAAAAAACGGGATTTATTTCCATTAAGTCGAAAAACGGAAAAGAACTGAAAGCATTGGAACTTCCGGGTCTTTGGAACGGTTCCATGAGCGACTGGAATACCGTTTTTGTTGAAGTACCGATTGAAACTTTTAATCCGGTGAAAACCGTCAATGATTTACTTCGCCCTCAGCATCAATAAGAAATCATTAGAATACAAAAAAACCGGCTATCCAAAAATGATAACCGGTTTTTTTGTGCGGCTGAAGGGACTCGAACCCCCACGCCTTTCGGCACCAGATCCTAAGTCTGGCGCGGCTACCAATTACGCCACAACCGCATTAAAATTATTGGGCACGAAGATACGAAATTTTTCAAGATATTACAAGTTTTATACATTCACCAGAAAATGAGTCAGTAACTTTTGCCGACAATTTTTTTAATTTTGAAAATCAATAAATTAACAAAGAATTTGGCAATTTATTACTCTTTACAGAAAAAATCCATTTGGAAAAAATACAATTAACCCAGATTACGCATTCAAAAATATTAAACATCATTTCTGCAACTCAATGAACTATATTACTTAACGTGAGTTCTGTATAAAGATTTACCTGTTTTAATCATATAAAAAAATGATAATTAGTAAGATAATAAGGTTTATTCTTGTTGTTGATTAACGTTACTAAGGTTTTAATAAAAAAACAAGGTTCGTTTTCCGAATATAAAGGCCTTATTTGACACAACTAACCTTCGTAACATATGAATACATCCTTTTCATCAACCTTATTACCTTAATTTATAATTGCTTGTATAATATTCATCTTCATCTATCGAACTCACGTTAACTTATTCATTATAAACAATTAGGCTAAATTCTGAACTTTATAGACTGACTTACAATTAGGTTTAACCGTGTTTTCTCTATGCTGAATCTGGGATTTACTGTAGAATCTTTAAGATTTTTACGATTTGCTTGAAAATTTGTACCAAATGCTTACCTATCCTCGTGAGTATTGAATAATTTTGTTTCAAAGTATTTTAAAAACACTAACTTAAATTAATAATGCCATGAGAACAAAACTATTTATTCTATTCGGTTTGTTGGGAACAATTTCCTTCATGTATGGTCAACAATACAGACCCGGAAAACAATTAGAAAACGATAACACGGCTTTTGTTAAAAAATTTGATTTGAAAAAAGCAGGGGAAGTTCTATTAAAAATTGACCAAATACCGTTAACCGACACAACATCAGAGCTTTCCGCGTCGATTTATTTACCCGATTTTATGCTTTTTAAGAATTTTCAAGCACCTGTTCCTGCTGATGGCGCACAATTCTTCTTCGGTCATGGAGGAGTAAGTGTTGCAGAGAATTTAATTGACAACCAGGCTCGATATTATTTTCTTTACCAAACTGAAGGATTTGTTGATGATGAATCTGGTTTTAGGTTTTTTCAAGACATTCATATTATGGACGAAAACCAGCAGCAAGTCGGCAAAGTGCCAACTTCATGGATGGGTTATCAACTCTATATGCAAGATGGAAAAAACAGGCTGATTTCCGACTATCAGGACTGGGATACAATTTTTTGGGATGACCCGGAAACCGGCTGGTCGGGTTGGGAAACTTTTCAGGTACATACCTCTGCAGTTACTGATGTGGCTACAGGCCAAACAATTTTTACTTTTCCACGAGGCACTACTTTCTCGAATTTCAATGGAATGCAGTCAGGAATATATTATGCAACAAATGAGCAAAACCTGTTTTTCAATATTGACGGAGAAGAAAGAATACTCACTACCAACAACAACTTTGAAAGATATTATAACGGACATTCCTCAGGAAATCATGAAAATGCACTTGACATGTGGATTTACAACAAAGATTTTTCACTGTACAAAAAAATTTCAAATGTCGGATACGATATCCCCATCGAAAATTTATATTCAGCCAGTACTTATCAACCTCTTTTCGGAAAACATGCTGCTTACTTCTATCACACGGTTACCTATCAAACAAAAGATGGAAATGGAGCTACAACTTACAATAGCAAAATCTACCTGGTAAATCTAAATGGAGAGTTGATTAAAACTATCGACGGCGATCTCAGTATCAGTGGCGTAGTATATTTACCACAACAGGACAAAGATGTGGCATCGAGTTGGAATTGGGAAACAGGAGCTATTGAAGCATTAAGTATTCCCAACTTTGAAGTAATTGGAGAATTTAACGATTTGATTAAAGACAAAAATGGAAACGTGAAATTCGTAAAATTTACCGACGATGCATTGGTAATAATGAACGAAAATTTTAGCAGCTATAAATCTATTCCTATTCCCGACAAAAGCACATGGACTTTCGAAACTGCAAATTACTATTCGACTTGTGCCGACGAAAAAATTGAATTTGTATTTACCGGAACAGAAAAAGGATTGCTGGTTATCAACGAAGATAATGAGATTATTGTAAACATGCCTGATGTCAACATGCTTTTCTCATCTTATTATGCTGATTACTTGCCCATGATTTTAAGGAAATCAACCGACAAATATGGTCGTCCGGTATCGGATGAATATATCTCCTACTATCGTACAGGTAAGTTGCAAACCCAAATCAAGCTTGGTGGCAATCCATTGCCGGGCGCAGATATGCAAATCCTGAAACAAACCGACAATGAGCTCATTACACTTGATAAAATTACGATGAATGCTGATGGTAAACAAGAAATCGAGTTGGGCGAAGGCGTTTATTATTTGAAGGCACTGCAAAATCAAAACGGATTGAATACTTACTATCCTAACGTTTTACTTTGGGAAAATGCAACTGCTATACCTTACAATACCGATCCACTTGCCGAAGGAGTTGTATATTGCATTGATATGCAAGCTATTCCAACACCTGTAAATCCGACAGCTCAAGGAGTAATTGTTGGTAAAATTGTTATCAGCCAACCGGAGGCTGTTCAACAAATAATAAAAGTACAGCTAATCAATAATAATGGAGTGTTGCCGATTTACGATGTTTATTTGCAAAACACAGTAGATAATTCCATTATTGATCATACACAAACTGATGAAAATGGAAACTATCGTTTTGAAAATGTGCCGGCAGGTTCGTATCGAATTCTGGTAAATGTTGATGGGAAACCAATGGAATCGGTCAACACGGTAACATTGACAACAGATGCCGATATTGTAGAAAACGTCAATTACGAAATTACCGAAACGGGTGTGGTTGCCAAAATGCCTTCCGGATTGAAATATGCAGTCACATCTTTGATAATTTGTCCAAATCCGGCCAAAGATTTCATATACCTTCCACAGTCGGCACAAAATGCCAAAGTACAAGTTTTGGATATGCAAGGAAGAATTTTAATGAAAATAGATAATTATAAGGGAGAAAAGCTGGATGTGTCAACACTTTCCAATGGCTGGTATATGGTTCAAACATACAGCGAAAAGAGTATAAAAACAGGTAAATTCATTAAAATCAACTAAGCGCGAAACAACAATTCGACAAAAAATATCTGACTTATGTTGTTGTAAGTCAGATATTTTTTAGGAATTTCAATTTGAAAGCAAATTGAACAATTCTTTTTTTAAAAAACTGGTTTACAAAGAAACACATTTTTTCTGCAGCCAATGCTTTTCTTCTTCATTCAAATAAGGAGAAAGCTTTTCCAACACTTTTTTCTGATAGGAATTCATCCAATTAATTTCGTCTTCAGTGAGCATGGAAAGTTCAATCAGCGAGTGATCGTAAGGGAAAAGAGTGAGCGTTTCGAAACAAAGAAAATCACCAAATTCCGTTTTTTCGTCTTCCACGACGTGCACGAGATTTTCAATGCGTATGCCATAAGCATTGGTTCGATAAAGTCCCGGTTCGTCGGAAACAATCATCCCCGGCAAAAGCACAGCAGGATTTTCATCCATTCGGATATTTTGTGGCCCTTCATGAACGCAAAGAAAATGTCCGACTCCATGTCCGGTTCCGTGTCCGTAATTCAAACCATTGTCCCAGAGCCATTTGTGTGCAAGAATATCAAGCTGTGAACCACGTGTATTTGTCGGAAATTTAGCTTTTGCAAGTGCAATATGACCTTTCAATACGAGCGTATAATCGGTTTTTTGCTGCTGGGTGGGAATTCCTAAAGCTATGGTTCGGGTTATATCGGTTGTTCCATCGAAATATTGACCTCCTGAATCGACCAACAATAGATTTTCAGGTTTTAAAACGACGTCCGTTTCCGGCTCGGCATGGTAATGGACTATGGCTCCATGTCCGGCATATCCGCAAATGGTGTCAAAACTTTCAGAAACAAAATTATCCTGTTGCTGCCTGAATTCGAGCAACTTTTCCGCAGCGGAAATTTCACTGATTTCTGTAGATAAAAGATTCTCTTCGAGCCACTTGAAAAATTTTACCAACGCTACGCCATCTCTTATCATTGCCTGCCGTGTTCCTTCCAGTTCTATTTTATTTTTTACACTCTTCATTTTCAAAACCGGCGACATTGAATTAATAACTGTACAATGTGACGGAATGGCTTCATAAAGTGCAGCATTTAATTTTGAACCATCAATCCAGATTCTTTTGTTCGCAGAAAGTTTATTCAGTTGCAAATAAATATCGTTATACGGCTCTATGGTTATGCCCTGTTCTTGAAGAAAGGCAGCACTTTTGTCAGTTACTTTTTTCGGATCAACAAAAAGTATAGCCTTGTCGAGTTCAACCATTGCATAAGCAATCACTACCGGATTAAAATCCACATCGTTTCCTCTGATGTTGAACAACCATGCAATTTCATCCAAAGCCGAAATCACAAAAGTATCTGCTTGGTTCTTTTTCATTTGTTCTCGTAACGAGGCCAGTTTATTGCTTGCCGTTTCACCCGCAAATCGAATATCGTAAATATAAAAAGGCTGTGAAGGCAGTGCTGGTCGATTTTTCCATATTTTGCCAATCAAATCGACAGAAATCATCAAAATTCCTTTCTTTTCCAATTCATTCTTCAGACGATTGAAAGTATTGTAGGAAAACATTTGCGTATTTATTCCCACCTTTTCGCTATTTTTCAACTCTTCTGCCAGCCAATCAGTCCAGCTCAACGTTTCCGGCAATCCTTCCTTCATAAGTTCAATGCCGGAACCTTTCAACTGATTTTCTGCCTGTAAAAAATATCGGGAATCTGTCCACAAAGCAGCTCTTGTTTGTGTAATCACTACTGTCCCCGCCGAACCGTTAAAACCTGAAATCCATTCACGTTCTTTCCAATAATCAGCTATATATTCGCTGGCATGCGGATCGCTACTGGGAATTATGCAGGCGGCAATATCATTTATTTTCATCTCATTGCGCAATGCTGAGATTCTTTCTTGGATGTTTTGCATCAATATTTATTTTAATTGTTTTCCCGATTTTTCGAGATTTTTTGATCACAATATTTTGAAAATGAAACAATTATTTGAAAGTGAAAATTATTATAAATCACTTTGACAAACTAAAACCTTCATTCAAAAATTAAATAAATCTTCTCTGACAAATTTCACATACTTTGGCTCGGTCGGAACATAACTTTCATCGTCCCATAGTGTGCTGGTAATCATCAAATCGGCGCTATAACGGTTACATGCAATAGGAACATTATGAATTCTGCACTGACGGAGCAACATTTGAATATCGGCTTCATGTGGTTGTGGATTCAAATCATCAATGAGAAAAACAGCCAGATTAATCTGTTTCTGCACTACCAATGCAGCAATTTCTGCATCACCTCCTAATGGCCCCGAGTGCATGCAGGTAATATCCACCTGAACCCCCTTCTCTTCCATTGCCCTTTGAATGAGTTTTCCTGTTGTTCCTGTACAAATCAATTTGTGTTGTGATAGCATATCGGCATTATAAACTGCCCATTCCACCATGTCGGCTTTTCGGTTATCGTGTGCTACCAATGCAATTTTCAATTGTTTTCTCATAAGTTTTTATGTGTTTTTATTAAAAATTCTAATTAGAATTAGCCAATTTTTTGTTTTTTGTCGATGTAAACTTCAAATAATTCTGTAAAATTCAGTATTGGCAAAGATAATAGTTTTTTGTGGAGAAAATGCTCAATTCATTGAATAAAGATTATCACTTAAGCAAAAAGCCGGCAATAAATACCGGCCTTTTGAAAAACACTAAAAATTAGAAAAAATTATAACGGATTGCTTTCTATATACTTCCAACCAAACGGTTCACCATCCACACGCTGATACTTGTAAACATAATTAGTTGTAGTAACACCGTTATATATAGCCGTTGTAACATAGCAGTACAAATCAACGCCGCTAACTTTTGGTTGTGCATCGGGAAATTTCAGACTTAAATAAACGGCCAGCCCTTCTTTTGTACGTTCATCCAGATAATTCTGTTTTTCTTCGGCAGTAGTCAGGGCAGCATAAGTTGGATCTTTAGCCCTGTCGGATTCACGCCACGAAATATTGCCATAATAAGCTGCAAAGCCGTAATAATATTCCGATTGCAGACTGGTGCCATAGTATCCGAGTAAAGAAGGAGTTTCTGTTCCGTAGTTGTCTTTTACATAATTTACCACCAGCATATAATCGTCCGTCGGATTGGTACCTTTTTTCATGGTTACTCGCAATGTTGGGTCAAAAATCCAGCCTCCATTCTCCCAGCCTGCAAAAACAAATTGTTCCGTTCTGGTTTCAATCAGCGAAATAGGCGACCAAACTCCCGACTTGTATATATATTCATCGGCTGTATTTTTGGTGGCACTTGTTTTATAAACAACCACTTTCGTAGCTCCTTCCTGTGCAAAGGGAAATTTCATTTTGAGCAATACCGGCAAATAACCCGGAGCCGTAGTAGCACTCAAAGTTGCAACGCCCATATTTGCGTAATCTTCATCTGTCAATTGGTAAAAAGAAGCATTTACAAGATTCCACTGTCCGCCTTGATAAATATAATAACTGAATTGAGTGCGAGGATCTGTGACTGTACTTACCGTTTTGATATCCGAAACCACAACATTATCAATCTGATAAGTAGTAGTTTTCTTGGGATTGGCATCTGCTCTTCCATCTCCTGTATATTTGAATGCAACATAAATTTTCTTCCCATTAAATGCAGAAAGCTTTAACGTTCCGGCAGAAGTTAACGTACCGTAACCGGAAGTTGGTGTTTGGGGAATAGTAAAACTCGATGTAACATCTGTCCATGTTGCAGTGGCAACGCCAGCTTCCGTACCATCAAAATTATCGGATATCAGAATACTCAAACAATCAGCATTATAGTAACCAACATTTACATCAAAAGTCAAAGACGGAACATGGGCATTTGTCAAATCAATTTGTTTGGTTATCAACCAGACTTGATTTTCGCTGTTTGAAGCATTAGAGGTAACCTGTGCATATTTATTGTTCGAATATGTGCGACATTCCCACGTTCTTGTTCCCAGAAAATCCTTGTTCAGAATAAAAGAATTATCTGCAGAAACAGGCAGAATTTTACCAGATCCTGCTTCATAAGATTCAAAGTTCTCTAAAAAATATTCAATTGTATCTTCGGTTGTTATTGGATCAGTTGTTGCATATAAATATTCCAAAATTTTAATATCGCCTTCCTTTGCAGCAGGAAATTTTTGGGACAAAAATCCGGGAAGAACACTTTGTGGAGATTTGGAAGGTGTGAGTGCATAAATATAATCCTGTTGCCAGATAGTTTTATAATCGGCCTGGGTAAGCAGATAATACTGGTACGAACCTGTTTTATACTGATAGGTAACTTTAGCGGCAGAACCGTTTGTTGCACCAAAAAATTTGCTTTTCAGCACATAAGGCACTAAAGAAGAAGCAGGAGCTGCAGCAGAAAAAATCTTGCTGCTGCTCAGCAAGTTGGCAGTAGCTGAATCTTGAGCATTTTTATTGGCCCTTAAGGCTGAAATGATGGTTGTGAAATCGGATTCGGAAATAGTATATTCGTAATTTACAGCCTCTTGATAAGTTGTCATTTCATCCAAGCCCGAAAAATTTTCCTCGTTATAATCGCACGACGAAAAGGTCAGTGCAATCATGACAGATGACAGGATAAAAATTAAAAGCTTTTTCATATGTCGTAATTTTAATTTATTTGTAAAACTTGTTGAAAAAAATACCGCAAAAAGCAGTTATTTCTTGAGTTGTTTTGCTGAATGACTAAAAATATTTTTTCTTAAAATCTAACTCGCAAACTGATGGAATAGGTTCTTCCAAAGCCATACAACACCGCGGTATTTTTCCATTCGTCGGAAGCAGAAGTTGTTGGCGTCAAGTCTTGAGCATCAGTAATATATTCCTGATCCAGCAAATTATTGATCACGCCATTCAACGTAGCATCAAATCCCTGAAGTTTGAACTTGTAATTGGCATTAAAGTCAAAAATTCCTGCTGCCGGAATTTTCCACGGTGTGGTATAATTGGTTGTTCCAACGTTAGCCGCTATGGTAAAATTGGCATAGTTGCGGGCATAATGCGTATAATCCAATCCTGCAGAAAAATCTTTCAGGAAATTATATTTTGCACCCAAAGCAAAAGTGGTTTGAGCCGAGTTGCCCACTTTAACACCTTTTAAATTCAAATTGACAAATGCATGATCGGCTGAAAACATTTGGATCACATTTCCATTTTTATCCACTGTGGAGCCACTTGCATTTACTGGCTGGCCATCCTTATTAAATACATATCCCGTAGCGTTGCTGGTCCATTCCCAGTCACCAAGCGACAACATACCCGTCAGCTCGAGATTCTTCATGGGCTTACTTACAAAATCAATTTCTATCCCTTGATGAAGAGCATTAACGCCTTTCAGATTGACAACTCCATCATCGGAATTGGAGCCAAAAGAACGAACCATTGTTTTATCCATCCAACTGGTACGGTAAAGATTCAAATTGGCCGTTATAAATTTAGAGCGATAACCGTATCCCAATTCGGTCGAAAAAACTTTTTCGTTGACCGCATTTTTATTTACGGCATTGCTGGTATGAATAGTTACAAAATAACCGCCCGACATAAATGGAGCACGAGAAATATAACCGATATTGCCAAAAACGTTGTGTTTATCGGTAAGG
Source organism: Bacteroidales bacterium (assembly GCA_012517575.1). GTDB lineage: Bacteria > Bacteroidota > Bacteroidia > Bacteroidales > Paludibacteraceae > MVYY01. Next base: position 12,426 of record JAAYUQ010000083.1, read on the forward strand.
TTATAATTGACACCTGTTTTGGCAGTAAAGCCCAAAAAACTTTTTGAATCGGATTTTTCGTTGTCGTAATAAAAACGATCAATTTTCCAGTAAGTGCTGTTTGACAAAGAACCGGCCACATACATATTTAGTTTCCCTTTGGAATATTCGGCTTGCGAAAAAACGCCTTCCTGAGTAACATAACCCGTATTGTCGCGATAAACAATGTCTCCAACCTGAAGTTTTTCATTTACATAAGCGGGATTACCTGCATTCACCGAGTTTTTTACATTTACTCTGGCGGGATCGATAAAAAATTTGCCACCCATTAAGTCCACCAGTACAGCATCGTGCATTCCGGCATAGTAACGCAAATCGAGTCCTCCGTAAAAATCGATATTTTGTCCAAATTTGGTTGTGAAAGTAGAAAGCAGTCCCAACCAGGTGTGGTTATTTCTCGAATCGGCTATTACTGCTTGTGAGCCATTGGGATTGGCAGCATTTTCTGCCTGCAATTTTCCATAATCCATATAACCATCCAAAGTGCGGTAAGTAGTATTTAACAAACCGGTGGCCGTGTTGGTTCCATACATTAAAGTCCCTGTATTTCCTCTCCAACCATAACCGCCGCCGTTTCCAATGGAAAGATATAAAGCTGAAGAAAGGCTCGATTTGTCATTCATGTTCCAATAATGATTCAACGACAACTGAGGTTTGTGATAGTGATTGTAATTACCTGTTTTTTTCTGACCATTTTCATCAAAACCATAAGTAGGATTAAATTTATAACCATCTTTCAACTTCTGCCATTCCGGAATCAGCAGTTTGTCTCCATTGTATCGCTGATTGTGCCATTGAGGCGCCCCAAAAGCCGTGAACGAAATTTGATGATTGATATTGATAATTTTTGAAATATTGACAAAATAGGAGTAACTTTCAAATTCTGTTCCCTGAATGTAACCATTTCCCCAAGTTTTTGCTCCCAGGAAAGTCATAGCCCAGCCCGACTCGGAAAGCCCAGTGGAAACATTAAACGAAATTTTATTGTATCCATCATTCCCCATAGAATAGGAAAAAGAACCACCCTTCTTAGCATCGGTGGATTTAGTAACTATGTTAATGGAACCGCCCACCGAAGGAGCCGCAACTTTAGAAGCGCCAAGTCCTCTTTGCACCTGCATCGAACGGGTAACATCACTCAATCCCGCCCAGTTTGACCAGTAAACTCCTCCCCACTCCATATCATTCATAGGAACTCCATTGATCATGACGGCAATGTTGGCCGATTCAAAACCACGCAGATTGATACGTGAATCACCAAAACCACCACCTTGTTTGGTTGCATACACACCGGGAGTAGATTTTAATATTTCGGGAAATTCCTGCGTACCCAGCTTTTCCTCAATTACCAAAGGCTCAATAACAGACAAAGCCACAGGTGTTTTACGACGAATAGCCAATGAAGAAGTAACGGTTACATCGTTCAAACCAATGGCTTCAGACTCCAATTGTACAACTCCCAAATTAACGTTGTTTGAAGAAACTTGAACATTCTTAGTAGAATAACCAACATAAGAAAACCTGAGTTCATGTTTCCCCTCCGGCAATTTAAGAGAAAAACTTCCATCAAGTGTTGTTGTTGTCCCAATTCCCAAAGCGGGTTGGAGAACACTTACCCCAACCAAAGGTTCATTGGTAGCTTTATCCACTACCACGCCTTTAACTGAAGCTTGCGAAAAAACAAACTGTGCAAGCATCATCATGAAAAGAAATGAAAATACTTTTCTCATAAGAATTCTCTTTTTTAGTTTTTAATTTTTTAAGATAAGCAGGGCAAATATATTCCATTTTTTGAATATCCCATATTATTGAAACCAAAAGTTATAAACAATGTAACAAAATTGTAATAACCGAAAAAACAAAGAAAAAAGTAAAAACGTTAATTTAATTACGAAATAACACTATTAGTTTTATAATTCTAAAAAATATTCAAAATCTATTGTTCAAAACAATAAATTAAAACCGAAATTCTTCATTATTAAATTTTCTTAAAAATTGAAATAGCCACAATTCTGCTCAATAAACTGCACCCAAAAGAAAGGTTACCATACAAAAAAGAATATGCTTAAGCGAGAACATGGATTTGACTAAAAATTAGTATTTTTGCATAATTGTTTCAAAAACCCCAAAATAAAATAAAGAAGAATACGATAAAAATATGGAGATTGAAAAAAAATTCATGCGTAAAGCAATTGAATTGTCTCTGAACAATATAAAAAAAGGCGGAGGTCCATTTGGTGCAGTTATTGTAAAAGATGGGAAAATCATTGCCACCGGAGTCAACCGTGTTACAGCCAATAACGACCCCACCGCACACGCCGAAATTAATGCTATCAGAAAAGCAGCAGCAAAATTGAAAAATTTCGACCTGTCGGGATGCGAAATCTACACTTCCTGCGAGCCTTGCCCCATGTGTCTGGGCGCTATTTATTGGGCTCATATCGACAAAATGTATTTTGCCAACACCAAAGTCGATGCTCAAAATGCAGGATTTGATGATTCTTTTATCTACGAAGAAATAAATCTGAAGCCTGAAGACCGAAAATTAAAATTGCAGCAACTGCTCCGAGAGGAGGCCATTGCAGCATTTGAAACATGGAAAAATACAACAAATAAAACAGAATACTGAATATTGCTTTTACTAAAACATTTAATAGTTAAATTTACATATTGAATATCTCTGATTTTCAACAACTTTATGCTCAACATCCGCATCTGCTGCGGCTGAAAGACTGGGCAAATTCACTCGAACAGAATTTAAAAATTTCCGGTTTGAGCGGGTCATCATCTGCTCTCGTTTTTTCTTCGCTGTTCAAAGCCGTTCCTCAACACCATCTTATTATCATGAATGATGCCGACGAAGCAGGTTATATCTACAACGATCTCAAACTGTTGCTGTCTGAAAACGAAATTTATTTTTTCCCTTCTTCCTTTAAAAGAGCAATAAAGCTGTCGCAACTGGATGCTGCCAACGATATTTTAAGAACTGAAGTTCTGAATCGCCTTGCCAATAATCCTCAGCCATGCATTATTGTTTCTTATCCCGAAGCGGTGATGCAAAAAATTGTTTCGCTTCAAAGTATGCGACAAAAAACTTTGAAACTTCGTGTAGGAGAAAATATAAGTATCGATTTTATCAACGAAATGCTTTTCGACTTTGGTTTTCAACGCGTTGATTTTGTTTATGAACCTGGACAGTTCTCGATTAGAGGTGGAATTGTGGATATTTTTTCCTTTGCCTATGAACTCCCCTACCGTTGCGACTTTTTTGGGGACGAAATAGAATCCATTCGAGTTTTCGATATCGAAACCCAACTATCCAAAGAAAAAAAAAATGAAATTGAAATTGTACCCGATTTGCATCGAGACAGTAAATTGCCACATGTTTCCTTCTTTGAATTTATTCCTCAAAATACTCTGCTGAGTTTCACACAACCAAGTTACGTCCACGAACGCATTAACCAACTTTATGATGAATTTTTGGTTAAAGCAAATTCCGAAGGACATGAAACGCCTCATCTTCATAAAACACTGATTACCGGTGACCAATGGTTGGAGTTGATTGATTCATTCAGAAAAATAGACTGGGGAATCGGGAAAAATTTTTTCAAACCTTCAACCCAGATTGTTTTCAACACTTCTCCTCAACCTGTTTTTCATAAAAACTTCGACTTGATCAGCGATCATTTAAAAAAGAAAATCGAAGAAGGATACCGCATTTACATCATGAGCGACAGTGTGAAACAAACCGATCGCATTGCCGCCATTTTTGAAGATCGCGGCGACAAAATTCCTTTTCAACCGATAAAGTCTACTCTTCATGAAGGTTTTATCGATCATGACCTTTCTCTTTTGTGCTATACCGATCATCAGATTTTTGACCGCTTCCACAAGTACCAGCTTAGCACCGATAAAACGCGTCAGGGAAAAGTGGTGATGACCTTAAAGGAACTTAACCAGCTTAAAATTGGCGATTATATGGTACATGTTGATCATGGTATCGGAGTATTCGGCGGGCTGGTACGGACCGAAGTGAACGGAAAAATGCAGGAAATGGTAAAACTGATTTACAAGGATGACGATATCCTTTTTGTCAGCATTCATTCGCTGCATCGCATATCAAAATATAAAGGAAAAGAAGGAGACTCGCCTCACATCAACAAATTAGGTTCCGGAGCTTGGGAACGCTTGAAAGAACGGACAAAGTCTAAAGTCAAAGATATTGCACGCGAATTGATAAAACTTTATGCCCAACGTAATGCAGAAGAAGGATTTCGATTCTCGCCCGACACCTATTTACAACAGGAACTGGAGGCTTCGTTTATTTACGAAGATACGCCTGATCAGACCAAAGCTACAGTAGAAATAAAAAAAGATATGGAATCGACTTTGCCTATGGACCGGCTCATTTGTGGCGATGTAGGTTTCGGTAAAACAGAAGTAGCCATCAGGGCTGCTTTTAAAGCTGTGGCCGACAACAAACAAGTTGCTGTACTGGTCCCCACCACTGTGCTCGCTGTACAACATTACCATACCTTCAAAGAACGACTGCAGGATTTTCCCTGTAATGTAGATTATCTTACCAGAGCACGTTCTGCAAAAGATACAAAGGAAATTCTCGAACGCTTGGCCAAAGGCGAAATAGATATCATCATTGGAACACATAAACTAATTGGCAAATCGGTAAAATTCAAAGATCTTGGATTGCTCATAATTGACGAGGAACAGAAATTTGGCGTAGCAGTGAAAGAAAAACTGAAACAAATGAAAGTGAATGTAGATACATTAACCATGACTGCCACCCCCATTCCCCGAACTTTGCAATTTTCACTGATGGGAGCCAGAGATTTGTCCATCATTTCAACTCCCCCACCCAATCGTTATCCGGTGCAAACCGAAATTCACCGTTTCGACGAAGATGTAATTCGTGAAGCCATTCAGCTGGAAATGAATAGAAACGGCCAGGTATTTTTTGTACACAACCGCATTCAGAATATTTATGCCATTCAGGCCACGATAAAAAGGCTTGTTCCAGGTTGTCGTGTTGCTGTGGGTCATGGTCAAATGCCACCCGATGAGTTGGAAGAAGTGATTGTCGATTTCATCAACTACGACTATGATGTATTGGTAGCCACTACAATTATCGAATCGGGTATCGATATTCCGAATGTCAATACCATTATTATCAACAATGCCCATACTTTCGGATTGAGCGATTTGCATCAGTTAAGAGGAAGAGTAGGCCGCAGCAATCGAAAAGCTTTCTGTTATCTACTGACACCCGAATTTCAATTGCTGACTACCGAAGCTCGGCATCGGCTCGAAGCCATTGAAACTTTTGCCGATTTAGGAAGCGGATTCAACATTGCCATGCAGGATTTGGATATTCGGGGTGCAGGCAATCTGTTGGGAGCAGAGCAAAGCGGATTTATTGCCGACCTCGGTTACGAAACTTATCAGAAAGTGCTTAACGAAGCTGTTCAGGAACTGAAAGACGAAGAATTTGCTGACTTGTATGCCGAAGTGGAAGAAAAAACCTCAACTGCCAGCGCTTATGTAACCGATTGTCAGATAGATTCTGATTTGGAATTATTGTTCCCTTCCGATTATGTCGAAAATGTTTCTGAACGAATCAATCTGTACCGACAACTCGACAGCATTGAAAACGAAAACCAGTTGACAGCTTTTGAAAAGGAAATCGAAGACCGCTTCGGTAAAATTCCACCTCAGGGAAAAAGTCTCATTTTGATGGTACGGCTGCGATGGCTGGCCATAAATTTGGGTATCGAAAAAATGGTTTTGAAAAACCAACAAATGACAGCTTATCTCGTTTCAAATCAAAAATCTCATTATTACCAATCCGATACTTTTGGCGAAATACTGAGATATGCCGCCTCCCATCCACATCAATGTCAACTCCGCGAAAAAAACGGTCGACGGTCTATTATCTTCCTAAAAGTAACATCGGTAGAAAAAGCGTGGGAAATTCTTTCGGAAATCAATCGTAATTTGGAGACTGCAAAACAGCTAAAGGCGGTGTAAATAAAGAAGTGAGAAAAAACGAAAACCGCACTGTTTGTTGTGAGAAAACTCCTATTAAATAGGATTTGAGACGTTGACTTTCTTTGTAATCTGCCGTCCGTCATTGCTGACGAATACCCGAAGGCGCAGCCCGCCATTGAAAGTCAGACTTTTCTCGGTTTGAATTCTTTACTGATGAGTTTTCCAGTCTCTAAACAATGCGGCTCGTTTTTCTTTAATGCAAATATAAAACATTATTCTCAATTTGATACCCTTTCGACCAAAAAATTTTGTTAAAAATCCGGTTTTTAGCCATTTTCTTTGAAACAAACTGAAAATCAATCTTGTAAATTTTCCAGCTCATCCAAAACCATTTTATTATCTTTCGACATTCACATGTTTGAAAATTTTGTATTTTTAGTGTCAAAAAAATTTTGAATAAATTTATTGAATTTACTTCTTAAAGACGAAATGAACTTGTTAGATCATTACGACGAACTCTACAGAGATGCCGTCCGAAAAATTCAGTCTGATGAATACGAGCCAGATGAATTGATTGATGCTCCCGTTGACAACAGATTCGGAATAACGCTATTAATCAGACCGGATAAAAAAGTTAAAATGAAAATTCAAAAATTACTGAATCAATTTAAACAAATTGAACCATTACAATATTATTATCCCAGTTCGGACATACACATAACCATAATGTCGATAATCCTTTGTCATAAAGGTTTTAGCCTTCATCAAATAAACATTAACGAATATATAAATCTGATTCAAAAAAGCATTGACGGATTGCCTAAATTTAAAATAGAATTTAAAGGTATCACCGCTTCGCCTTCGTGTATAATGATACAAGGATTCCCTCAAAATAATGTGCTTAACCAAATCCGCTTTCATCTCAGAAATAACTTTAAACATTCAAATTTGCAGCAATCTTTTGATACAAGGTATAAAATTCAGGCTGCTCATTCAACTGTTCTAAGATTAAGAAAGCAATTAAAAAATAAGGAAGAATTCTTAAAAATAATCGAACAGTACAGAAACGTTGATATTGGCTCTTTTTCTGTAGAAGAACTGGAATTGGTTTTCAATGACTGGTATCAAAAAAAGAAACATGTAAAATTATTGTATCGATTCAAATTGAGATAGAACAAATTCTTTCCCAAACAAATTTTTCTTGCTCATGGACACTCCTATTGCTTGAGAAATATAAAATTTTTCTGCAATTTATTATTTTCTATCTTATCCTTCCAATTATTATTTACTGACAATCATTTTGTTACAAAAAAAAGTTTGCAATTAACAAAATTTAACTGCTTTATATTGTCAATTCAAGAAAAATGATATTACTTTTGCAGTGTACTATTAAACTATTACACTAATTCAATAAACAATTTATTATGATTCAAATTAAAAATGTCGAATTCAGTTACAGCCGCAATTCAAAACTGTTTGCCGGCTTGGATTTGTCTCTTTCTCCCGGCCACATTCATGGCATATTGGGAAAAAACGGAGAAGGCAAAAGCACTTTGTTGAAAATGATTTCAGGCATGATTTTTCCACAAAAGGGGAAAATCGAAGTTCTCGGACTTGAACCTCAGAAACGTCAGCCCGAAATGTTGCGTGAGATATTTTTCCTGCCGGAAGAATTGCCCCCCATAACTTTAAGTATTGAAAACTACGAAAAAGTTTATGCGCCCTTCTACCCAAATTTCAGCCACGAACAATTTCAAAATTATTTGCAGGAATTTGAGATTAATTCCGGAAAATCGCAAATCAACAAGCTGTCGTACGGACAAAAGAAAAAAGTTTTTATGGCTTTCGGACTGGCAACCAATACCAAAATAGTATTGCTCGACGAACCGACCAACGGTTTGGATATTCCATCAAAAGCCCAATTCAGAAAAATGACGGCTTCTGCATTAGAAGATGAACGCATTATGCTAATTTCTACTCATCAGGTTCGAGATTTGGACAGCCTGATCGACAGCATTATCATCATGGACGCGCATCAAATAGTTTTCAACGAACTGTGCGAAAACATTACCGAAAAATTGCTTTTCAGTTACGGAAAAGAAAATTTTAAGGGAGAAGAAGTTCTTTACTCAGAAGAAAATCTGCGAGGTTTCGATCAGGTAAGCATCAACAAAACCGGTGAAGAAAGCAAACTGGATATTGAACTGTTATTTAACACCGTATTGAAAAATCGGCAGCGTATCACAGAAATTTTTTCAAATCCAAACAACAAACCTTTTTAAAAAACCATCCATATGAATCAGAAATTTAGTCTTAAAAGAATCGGATTGCTCTTGCGTCGGTATTTTATTGAAAATCAAAATTACGAAATCTATCTTTGGAGCATTTTGACCATTGTTTTTATGATTTTCAGAAATGGGAATTCTGCCGGCGCCATTTTAATCGGTGTGGGCGCGGTGTATGCGGTTAGATTTTTCAAAGTATTCAATTATACGCCCAATGGCATACAGTATCTTATGGTGCCCGCTACACAAGTAGAAAAAATTATTTCGGTACTGCTGCTCAATACCGTGTATTTTGTCCTAATGTTTTCCATTGTTTTCTCAGTCGGGAATCTGATCGGAAATTTTCTTGAAAAAATTATTTACGGATTAAGCGATCCAGTTGCCTCGCAATTTTTTCATTCTTCTTCGGGGTTTGAATTTAATTTTGAAGGGCTGAAAAATATTTGGGTTTCATTTGGCGTTTTTGCCACCATTCAGGCAATTTTCACATTAGGATCACTGTATTTCAAACGAAATGCCATTCTCAAAACCTTGCTAAGTCTGTTTGTGGTAGGAGTGGCGCTGGGAATATTAGAATACTTTATTTTCAAAATTACCATTGGCTCCGTTACAGAAACGCTCAACGCTTTGAATGCCGTTGACTTTGTATGGGACGAAACCATGTTGCCGGAAACACTCACAGAAACTTGGAAAGTATATTGGAAAATATCTGGATATTTGTTTATACCATTTTGCTGGCTGGTAAGTTACTTCCGTTTAACAGAAAAAGAAATATAAAATGGAATTCAATGATGCACAAGCTATTTACCTTCAAATAGCAGATTATATCAGCGAACATATTTTGCTGGGTCAATGGAAAGAAGGAGAAAGATTGCCGTCGGTGAGGGAAATGGGTACAGGATTGGAAGTGAATCCTAACACCGTGATGAGAGCTTACGATTTTCTACAAAGCAATGAAATTATTTACAACAAAAGGGGAATAGGTTATTTTGTTGCTGAGAATGCCAAAGAAAAAATTCTCAACTACCGGCGAAAACGATTTTTGGAAAAAGAACTTCCAATTTTGTTTAAAAACATTCAGCTGCTCAACATCGATGTTGAGGAAGTAAAAAAAAGATATGATGACTTTATTCAAAAACAACAAGTATTATGAAAACAATTAAAAAAATGAAAACGAGCAATAAATTACTGGCAGGCTTTTTTATATATATAGTTATAATAATGATTATCAGAAATATAAGTATTAAAAGTCAAATAAAGCACGTACTCGAATCGACGGAGGAACAAAAGATTGAAACAAATGTGGACAGCAATTCGGTATCGAAATTGTAGGGAGAGCGTTTGTTAAAAAAGTGGCAGAGGATTCAAAACGAGATGAAAAATCGAACATTTTGAAACGGAAAAATTTTCGCAAAACAACAAAATATTGGGGGAAAACAATAATTTTTAGTACACGAAAATTTCCACAACCCAGTAACTAAAATTTAGCTTACCGAATCAAAAAATTTTGAGAAATTTAGTTTAATTTATGTGAGAGTTATGTGAGAGTTGCGTGAGAGTTAGAACAATCTGATTTTTCTCAATTTTGACAGTATAAAGCATTACCATGATAAAATTACGTTTCGAAGGGGAAACTGCCAAAAAGTTCCAAATTAATTTCATGTATTGATGCCAATTTATTGCACCAAATTCGGGCTTTTTGTATAAGACGTAGCATGCTACGTCTCAAAAATGATAAATAACGTTTCAAATGGAAAAAATTCCGAACAATTTTTTATTAATTCCGCGTTTTGAATCACAATTATTGCGTTAAATTGGGTATTTGCATGAGACGTTGCATGCTACGTCTCTACTTAATGAATTGAATAACAAATAATTAATTTAAAAAATCAATGTCTTAATTTTTCAAACCTTTTCTTGCTGAAAACCTTTATCACCCGAATAAACAAAGAAAATCAAAACCTATCCGTAAAAATAATTAAAGGCTTTTGTAATTGACCACAAAGAATGTATCCATTCTTCACAAAAACTTATCCAAGCTTATAGAAATTCCTAAAAATCTTGTATATTTGTAATTCGTATAAAATTTAATCTAATTACAGTCTTGAAAGTATTATCCGAATAGAGGAGAATACAAAACCAAACCGTGAGATAGTCTTATTCAATCCAAGCAACCATGCCAACTGCCATAGAGTTTAACAACATTTCCAAAGAATACCGTCTGGGATTGGTTTCTACCCGAACGCTGAGCCACGACATAAACCGCTGGTGGAAAACCAAAATTCTGCGCAAGGAAGATCCTTACCTGAAAATAGGAGAAGTTAACGACCGCGCACACAAAGGAGAAAGCGAATATGTTTGGGCGTTGAAAGACATTAATCTGAAAGTGGAACAGGGCGAAGTGTTGGGCATTATAGGCAAAAACGGCGCTGGAAAATCTACTTTGCTAAAAATTCTATCGCGGGTAACTTCACCCACTACCGGGACCATCCGCGCACGCGGGCGCATTGCTTCCCTGCTCGAAGTGGGCACTGGTTTTCATCCTGAAATGACGGGACGCGAAAACATTTACATGAACGGCGCCATACTGGGTATGACCAAAAAAGAAATTGACCGAAAACTCGACGAAATTGTGGACTTCTCCGGCGTGGAACGTTATATCGATACTCCCGTGAAACGCTACTCCAGTGGTATGACGGTGCGGTTGGGATTTGCCATTGCTGCCCATCTGGAACCGGAAATTCTGGTGGTGGACGAAGTGCTGGCCGTAGGCGATGCCGAATTTCAGAAAAAAGCCATTGGCAAAATGCAGGACGTGAGCAAAGGCGATGGCCGAACCGTGCTGTTTGTGAGCCATAATATGGAAAGTATTCAAAACTTGTGTACCAGTGGTATCTTATTGGGAAATGGCAGTATTGTCAAATCAGGAAGAATCGAAGAAGTTGTCGATTATTATATTTCAGGTAATCTGGCATCTGTCGAAGATGTAGGTTTAATAAACGATACCAGCAAATACCGACCGAAAGGAACTACCAAAGAAGTGGAATTTTTATACCTTGAAAGAGTCAGTAAATATCAAATTGATGTGAACGATCCGCTCATTTTCAGAATGAAGTTGAAAAGGAATGCAAAAATTAAAAAAATTCAATTGCTGGCATTAATTGATGATATTAGCAACGGAGGAAACAGGGTTGGTTTGTCGTTTTCTGATGAACTAATTTTACCGGAACATAAAAACGAATTTGATGTGGAATTTACCATTGCACATCACCACCTTACAAAAAATAGATATATCATGGATTTTTGGATTGGAATTGGAGATGTAACTTCTTCTATCAAATATTACGATATGCTATACGATACCTTAACTTTTGAAATAAGCACCTGCAATGGAAAATTTTTTAACGAATGGCATAGTTACTGGGGACAAAATTGTTACTCTTCTGTAAATGTTACATTAAAATGAAAAAATTAGCTGTTATTGGTGCAAGTTATTTGCAAAAGCCATTGTTATTGAAAGCAAAAGAAATGAAAATTGAAACGCATTGCTTTGCATGGGAAGAAGGCGCCGTATGTAAAAATATAGCCGATTTTTTTTATCCTATTTCCATAACTGAGAAAGATTCAATTTTAGATAAATGCAAAGAAATCGGGATTGACGGTATCACTTCTATAGCTTCTGACCTTGCATCGCCAACCATGTGCTATGTGGCTGAAAAAATGGGCTTGATTAGCAATTCCTATTCGGTGGCAGTAGTTGCAGCCAATAAATATAAAATGCGCAAATGTTTTGAAGAAAATCAGGTTAATTCACCCCGTTTTATCCTTGCAAATGAAAATTATTCTCTTGAAAATTTTAAATTTCCTTTGATTGTAAAACCCACAGACCGATCGGGCAGCAGGGGAGTATTGAAAATTAATCGTCCGGAAGAAGTTGAACAAGCTGTAAAACGTGCTCAAAAAGAATCGTTTACAGGTGAAGTAATCATTGAAGAATTTATCACCGGCGCCGAGGTGAGTGTAGAGACAATTTCATGGAAAGGAGAACATTATATCTTGGCAATTACAGACAAAGTTACAAGTGGAGAACTTTATTTTGTAGAATTGGAACATCATCAACCATCCATGTTGCCTTCTGAAATCCAACTCAAAATTAAAAATCTTACAATCAAAGCATTAAAAGCATTGAATATCACTTATGGAGCAAGTCATTCTGAATTTAAAATTACAGAAAAGGGTGATGTTTTTGCCATAGAGGTTGGCGCCAGAATGGGTGGAGATTTTATTGGGTCGGATCTGGTACAACTTTCCACAGGATACGATTTTTTAAAAGGAGTAATAGAATTGTCATTGGGAAAATTTAATGAACCGGTTTTAGATGAAAGAAAAAAATCAGGGATTTATTTTTTGACCAAGGAAACCGAGAAAGTTAAACAATATATTGAACAATCGGCTTTTTATCCGGAAATTGTAAGAGCAGAAATAACCGATTCGAAAATTCGACCGGCTCAATCATCTGCCGATAGAAATGGTTATTTTATTTATCAATCCGACAAACGAATGACAATATGATTGATTTTAACAGACCTTATCTGACAGGGAAAGAAACCGAATACATCAAGCAAGCAGTAGAAAGTAAAAAGATTTCCGGTAATGGAATCTTCACCAAGCGTTGTCAGCAGTTTTTTGAAGAACGTTATGGTTTTTCTAAATGTCTGCTGACTACTTCCTGTACCGACGCATTGGAAATGGCGGCAATTTTGGCCGACATTCAACCTGGCGACGAAGTCATTGTTCCCAGTTTTACTTTTGTTTCTACCGCACTGGCTTTTGTTAGACAGGGAGCAAAAATAGTGTTTGCCGATAGTTGCTCTGATAATCCAAATATTGATGCCGATAAGATTGAATCACTTATAACTTCCAAAACAAAAGCAATTGTACCTGTTCATTATGCCGGAGTGGCTTGCGATATGGATAAAATTATTGAAATAGCCGAACAGCATCATTTATGGGTGATTGAAGACGCAGCCCAGGCAATTGATGCTTATTATTTGGATTCAAAACACGAATCTACAACAAAAACATTGGGCAGCATCGGTCATTTTGGTTGTTTTTCATTCCACGAAACAAAAAATATCACTTCCGGCGAAGGAGGAATGTTGGTTGTCAATGACGAACGATTTATTCGTCGGGCAGAAATCATCTGGGAAAAAGGTACCAATCGCTCCGAATTCTTTCGGGGGAAAGTGAATAAATATGGCTGGGTGGACACGGGAAGTTCGTTTTTGCCTTCCGACATTACGGCAGCCTTTTTGTTTGCCCAATGCGAAAAACTGGACGATATACAGAACAAAAGAAAAACTTTGTGGCAAGTTTATTATGAGGGTTTACTTCCCTTGCAAAATAAAGGATATGTAAAACTTCCCGTTATCCCAACTTATGCCACCAACAATGCCCACATGTTTTATATTATTTGCAGGACGCTGGAAGAAAGAACCGACCTGATCAATTACTTGAAGGAAAACGAAATAGAGGCTGTATTTCATTACCTGAGTCTCCATAAAAGTGAATATTATGCAGCAAAACACGATGGCAGGGAACTTCCCTACAGTGATTATTATAGCGACTGTTTGCTCAGATTACCTTTGTTTTATGAATTGAAAATTGAAGAAGTCAAACAGATTGTTCATGAAATTCACAACTTTTTCCATAAAAATTTAAAATGATTCTGCATTTAATTTCCGACGACAAGTTTGCCGATTATGCCATTCGACAATTTTATGGAGTGAGCAACAACTCCCATTTTGTTGTTATTTTGGACAGCGAAACCGAAATAAGGCATATCAAACAAATCGACAAAGTGGAAATTGTTATTTTGAATTCTTCGGAATATCGAGAACTTTTGACAAATCTTTCAACTTATTCGGCCATTGTTGTTCATGGCTTATTTTTCTCTTGGCAGGAACAAATTATTTTGGCGGCTCCCGAGCATATAAAAATTGCATGGGTATTTTGGGGAGGTGAAATTTATGGTAGAAAAGAAATAAGAAAAAAATACCTTTCCACCCTGTCAAAATTTGTTTTATTTTTGAAAAACACAAAAGATACAAGAAAAAATTTATTGAACAACACAAAAAAGTATTTTCCCAATAAGCTAACTTTTAAACGGATTCATTATTGCTTAACCGATGTTGAAGAAGATTTCAAAATAGTCCAAGCCCGGTTCAACCCGAATATCATGGTAATGTGGTACAATTATTATTCAATTGAAGAAACTACGGGGACGCTTCGTTTTTCACGGGTGAAAGGCAACAATATTCTGGTAGGAAATTCCGGAACATTGGAAAACAACCATTTGAACATTTTTTTTAGATTAAGAAAATTCAATCTGAATCACAGTAAAATAATTGTTCCATTGAGTTATGGCGAAAATTGGATCATTCATTTTTTAAAAAAAATCGGTTTACTTTTCTTTAAAGAAAATTTTTTACCTTTGACCGATTTTATGGAACGGGAGGAATACAATAAATTGCTTCTGAGCTGTGCTATCGTTATTATGCCACATTACCGGCCTCAAGCAATGGGGAATATTCTTACCACTTTATGGTTGGGATCTAAAGTATATTTGAGCAATCGAAATCCTTTAAATTCCTATTTTAAAAGCCTTGGAATACATATTTTTTCTATCGAAAATGATTTGAAACCTTCCAATCGAAAAGCTTTATTGCCGCTTGAAAAAGAAATGGTGGAGCAAAATAGAAAGATATTGATGCAGCAATACGGGCTGGAAAACGTGATGAAAAAAACAAAATTGATTGTCAACACTTTAAGTGAATAATATGCCTGGATTTTTGGGATATATCGGTAACAATCCTTCTTTTACTTTTTGCAGCGAGGAACGCAAACAATTGGTGCAATCTTCCATACAGGGAAAGAACTACCAAATTGAACGAAGAACCATCAATAAATTCCTACAGGATAAAGTGTTTGCAGACTCTCCTGATTTTATCTTGATTACGGAAGGCGTAATATTAAACAAGCTCGAACTGATGAAAGAATACGGAGCTACTTCGTTTGTCGATTGCCTGGTGAGCATGTATAAAAAGTTGGGAGATACTTTTTTCAACCGGTTCAGAGGAAGTTTTTCGGGTTTGTTATACGATAAACAGTTGGATAAATGGCTGATTTATACTGATCATATAGGCGACAAACAGGTATTTTACAGCCAATTGACAGATGGTTTATTGTTCGGCACCGAAATGCGATTCATGGTAGAAACGCTTAAAGCCAATCATTTACCAATAACCTTAAACAAAACGGGAGCTTATCTGGTGTTGACTCATGGTTTTACGATAGAAGATCATACGCTGGTAACAGAAGTAAAGCGGTTGGCACCGGGACATTATCTTCGCTATGATATCTCTGGATTGCAGGAAATTCAATATCATCGTTTTTCCAATCGGCCAAAGCAAATGACCGTTGAAGAGGCAGTTGAAGGTATCGACTCTCTTTTTCGGCAAGCAGTAAAAAGGCAGTTTGAAAAAGACCGCGAATATGGTTATCAACATATTACCACGCTCAGCGGCGGACTCGATTCGCGAATGACGGTGTGGGTAGCGCATCAATTGGGTTATACAGAGCAGCTGAATACTACTTTTTCCCAATCCAATTATCTTGATTTTACGATTGCCCAGCAAATTGCTACCGATCTGAAACATGAATTTTTATTTAAAGCCCTTGATCACGGAAATTTTATTAAAAATCTGGATAATATTACGCCTTTGACTTATGGCAATACCAATTTTTTTGGATTGGCTCACGGAAAAAGTTTGTACGATTTGATCAACTTTGAACCTTTCGGCATCATGCATACGGGTATGATAGGAGATGCTATTGTAGGAACTTTTTTTAAAACACCGGAATACAAAACGGAAGTTAAAATTGGACAAGGCGCCTATTCGCTTCAGTTGATTGAGCGACTAAGTGATTATCGCTTTAAATATTCATACGAAAACGAAGAAATCTTTTGCCTTTACACACGCGCTTTCACCGGAGCCAATGAAGGCATGGTAGGGTATCAGGAACGAACCGAAGCCGTTTCGCCTTTTTGTGACTTGGATTTTTTGGAATTTTGCTACTCCATTCCTTTGTTGCTTAGGTATAATCATAAAGTCTATTTCGACTGGATATTCCGTAAATATCCCGGCGCTGCCGAATATGCGTGGGAGAAAAAAAAGGCAAAAATTCAGCCGGTGCAAAATAAAGAATTCAAATACATGCAATTGTTTGGTCGCCGTGTACCTGCTTTTAACGACAATCGCTTCCCAACTTGGCTAAAAGGCAGTATTTTACGAAGATTGGGACTAAGAAAAAAAGGCGAGAAACCGAAAACGTTAACTATCCCTTCGAAAGACAATATGAATCCTGTGGATTACTGGTACAACGAAAATGCAGAATTAAGAGAATTTATAAAGAGTTACTGGACAGAAAACAAACATCATGTCCCAGATTATCTCCTTATGAAAGATATGGAAGATTTATTTAATAATGGTGTAGTGTATGACAAACTTCAAATATTGTCTGCATTATCGGCTATCAAATTGATTTATCAATAACTGAAAAGGCGATGGAAGATAAGAATATAAAAAAGGTTTCGGTGGTTATGTGTACCTACAATGGTGAAAAATACCTGAGGGAACAATTGGATTCTATCCTGAACCAGACTTATCCGATATATGAAATTATTATTCAGGATGATGCTTCTACTGATAGGACGTGGGAAATAATTTTGGAATATGAGTTAAAATATGAAATTATTAAACCATTTAAAAATAAAACCAGTTTATCATTTAATGTAAATTTTTATGATGCCGTATTGAAAACTACGGGTGATTATATTGCATTTTCAGATCAAGATGATATATGGCTGCCAAAAAAAATAGAGGTATTGATTAATATTTTAGGAGAAAAACTTTTGGCGTTAGGGCAAGATGTTGTCTTATTTAATGACAATAGGAAAACATCTACCCCCGAAATAAAAAACAAGACTTTAGAACAATTTTTCATTCGGAGTAGTTATCCGGGACATGCAATGTTATTTCGCAAATCTTTGTTGGAAATTGCAAAAAATGTTATGTGGATAGAATTAGCTCATGATAATTTATTTTCGCTGATTGCTATTTATTACAATTCCTTGACCATAACAGATGAAGTATTACAAATTTGGAGAAGACATGATAATAACCTTACCAGCTTTTATATTGATGACCCGATAGAGGTAATTAACATTGATCCTCAGAAAAAAAAACAAAATAAATTAATATTTGTTATTAAAAATCTAATAAAAGGTAAAAAATCAATGTCCATAGAGAAAGGATTTAATAAATATTATGAACTTTTCTCTTATTTGGACAACTATACCAATAGTTTGCATCCCAATTCCAAAAAGCTGGTAAAGTTTGCCAAACTTATGAAAGAACAAACTTTTTTAGGATATATAAAGGCATCCTTTTTATGTTTCCGTTTAAGAAAAGAAATGTTCGATTTTAAACATTACCATTTAAAAACATATTATTCAGTTTTTACATATGTTTATCGCTTTTGGTATGATCACAGATTTGATATGTGATTTTTTATTATTTTATAAACAAATCAAAATAACTTGAATTTGAATATGATTGAAAAAATTTTCAAAATGTATAAGCGGTTATGAATGAAATAAGAAAGGTTTCTGTAGTTATGTCAACTTATAATGGAGAAAGTAAAGGTTATCTGAAAGAACAATTGAATTCCATAATAAATCAAAACTATCCGATATATGAAATTATTATTCAAGACGATGGTTCAACAGATAAGACCTTTGATCTATTATCTGATTATGCAAAAAAATATCCTTTAATAAAATTATATCGAAACGAGAAAAATCTTGGTTGTGGTAACAGTTTTGTTTCTGCATGGAACAAAGCAACAGGCGATTATATAGTTGTTTCTGATGATGACGATGTGTGGCTACCTACTAAAATTGAAACATTATCCAATATAATTGGAGATAAGATGTTGGCTATAGGACAATCTAAAGTTATTGAAGGGAATAATTTTGACAAGTATATTTTAGGATATAAGTGGGGAAAAAGAAATCCAAAAAAAGCTACCATTGAAAAATTATTGTTTTATAATTGCGTAGGTGGTGGTTTGGAAATGATGTTCAATAAAAAAATACTTTCCATAATAAATGAAATTGAGAGTGAAAATTTGATAGTACCCGATTATTTATTGGCTCTTATTGCTTATTATAATAAATCTGTTGCTATTACTGAAGAAATAACACAATATTGTAGAATAAATCCTTTGTCTACTTCGGGAAAACAATTTCAATATGTGGAAATAAATGAAAAATGGAGAAAAATAAAGGGTTATAAAATATTATATAGCAATTATTGTTTAATTATTGGAAAAAAATCTCCTTTCATTGCCAATCACTTTGAAAAAATATATCAAGTTATGAAAGTATTGCATAAAAGAATACCAACAGATACTTCAAAAGAGTTGTTATCTTTTGTACTTTCAATGAAAAATCAGACTTTTTTCTCTTATATAAGATCATCTTTGCTTTGTTTTTCCATGAGAAAAAATATTTTTGAGTCCTCTAAGTGGAACTTGAAAAAATATCTTAATGCTTTGTCTTTTGTTTATAGATATTGGTATGATCATCGATACGATTGTTAAATCATGGACAATTTAGCTCCCATTATACTTTTTACTTATAATCGTCCGTGGCACACGGAACATACATTAATCGCACTCATGCAAAACGAATGGGCTAAAGAAAGTATTTTATATATTTACTGCGACGGAGTTAAAGAAACTGACTCCTTTCAACAAAAAGAAAAAATTCAGGAAGTCCGTAAAGTAGTAAAAAAACAACAATGGTGTAAGGAAGTTTATGTGAAAGAGGCGGAGAAAAATAAAGGATTGGCAAATTCTATTATTGAAGGAGTAAGTGAAATTATTAAAATTTATGGAAAAGTAATTGTGCTGGAGGATGATTTGTTAACTTCACCTTATTTTTTGAAGTATATGAATGAAGCCTTGAATTTTTATGAAAGTTATCCGGCTGTTTTTTCTATTTCTGCCAATAGACCACCTTTAAATGCAATGGAAATACCTTCTGATTATGAATATGATGTCTTCGTAAGTTTACGCTCTTATTCTACAGGCTGGGGAACATGGAAAGACAGATGGGAGAAAGTAGACTGGACTATGCAGAAATTGGATAATATCCTAAAATATCCTTTTCAAGTTAAAGCATTGAATCGAGGAGGGGACGATATGACAAAATTAATGTTACTTCAAAAGGAAGGAAAAATTGATTCATGGGCAATACGTTTTGGACTTACCCATTTTGTTCATCACGCTGTTGCTATTTTACCGTGTGTTTCTTACATTGATAACATTGGATTTGATGGAACCGGCACTCATAGCGGAATAGTAAAAGATATCTATAGAAATAACCTATCTCTGGCAAAAAAGGATATAAGATTTTTGGATATTATTTACGAAGATAAAAGAATTATTAATGCCTTTTACAATGCTTTTTGTTCCAAAAAACGTCCTTTGTGGCAAAAAGGAATTAACTTCCTGTTCAGAAAGTTGGGAAAGAAACCACCGTTTGTTATTAAAAAGAAAATTTATTGCTGATGACTGAACATCCCAAAATATTGTTTGTCAATGTTTCCGATGCATCCGGAGGTGCAGCCCGAGCTGCTTATCGAATTCATAAAGCGGTGAATAAAGCAGGAGGCAATAGTCGCATGCTGGTCAAACAAAAAATGCTGGATGATGATAGTGTAATATCTATTGAAGATTTCGATAAAAAATATTTTTTTACCGATGCTTACCGTTTTGTAGAAAAGAAGTTAAAAAATCAGCTTCAACACAGAAGGTGGAATCGTTACCCTGACAGAGAAGATGTTTTCTTGTCCGATTTACGTTCAACTTCCCTGCATGGAGCTTTTCAAAAAATTGATTTTGATATTCTTCATTTGCATTGGATTAATTTGCGGTTTTTGAATTTACGGGAATTGAAAAAAATTAATCGACCGGTCGTATGGACTTTGCATGATTGCTGGCCATTTACGGGCATTTGTCATTATTTTTATGAATGTCCACGATATATTTCCCAATGTGGCAATTGTCCCTTTTTACATTCAGGCAAAGAAAACGATCTCAGTAGAAAAATCTGGCAAAAGAAAAAACAGTTTTATCAAAACGTCGATTTACATATTGTTTCTCCCAGCTGCTGGTTGGCTGAAGCAGCTGGTGCCAGCAGTCTGCTGGGCGATTTTCTCATAACCGTAATACCCAATCCTATTAATATTCAGTTGTTTTCTCCGGGTGATAGAGAACAAGCCTGCCAGTTACTGAAACTCAATCCTGAAAAAAAATATATTACATGTGGAGCAATGAATGCCTTAAGAGACAATAGAAAAGGTTTCAAAGAATTTATCTCGGCCATGCAATATTTTGAAAAAAATTTTGAAGAACCGGAAATAGAATTAATTATCTTCGGCGTTTCGAATGAACTCGAAAAAATGGATATTAAAATGCCTGTTCATTCGTATAGTGTATTGTGCGATGAAATGCTCGTAGCAGCCTATCGTGCAGCGAGTGTAATGGCGGTTCCTTCCCTGTCGGAAAATCTTTCAAATGTTATTATGGAAAGCCTTTCGTGTGGAACACCTGTCGTTGCTTTCAACACAGGAGGAAATGCCGATTTAATTGATCATCAGAATAATGGATATCTGGCAAAACCATTTTCTACAGAAGATTTAGCTTTTGGTATTCACTGGTGCATCCAAAATAACCGGGATAATAATTTGTCGGTTTACGCCAGAAAAAAAGTTGCAAATAATTTTTCGGAAGAAAAAGTGGCACAACAATATTTAAATTTATATCAATCCATTACCCTTAAAAAACCATGAAACTTACCATTATCACCATCAATTACAACAATGTCAACGGTTTGCAGAAAACG
>JAAYUQ010000084.1 GCA_012517575.1 Bacteroidales bacterium
CAAAGGATTAAAAAGTCAAAATACTTCCAGTGTAACCATTGAGAAAATAAAATTTAACCAGCCGGTTCAATTTTCTACAACAGATATCAGACGTTTCAAAAAAGGATCATTTGACCAATTGTTCAAAAAATAAAAATGCAATTTAATAATTTGATATTCTATTCATTATAAAATTTCGCAAAATGTTTCGTACTTATCTGATTCAATTTTTCTTAATATTTGTCTTTGCCTGCTCAGGGATACAACTACTCTCGGCGCAGAACGTCAAACAATTGGAAGAAGAACGTAAACAAACACTGCAAAAACTCGAAGCGACCAGCAAAATGCTGAACGAAACAAAAAAATCGCAGAAAAGTTCGTTAAACAAACTCACCCTTATCAATAAAAATATTGGCGAACGGAAGCATCTGATAAAAAGAATGAGTACGGAAATTTCGCAGTTGGACGTGGAAATGCAGTCTCTGAGTCAGGAAGTGAGACAGTTAGAAAGACGTTTGGAAAACTTAAAAAAAGATTACGCCAAACTGGTACAGGAAGCATACATCAATCGAAGTATTTATTCAAAAATCATGTTTGTTCTTTCGGCCGAAACTTTCGACCAGTCGGTAAGACGCCTTCGCTACCTGAAAGAATACAGCGACTACCGAAAGCAACAAGTTAGAGAAATTGAAAAAGTGAAGGCTCAAATCGAACAAAAAAACGACAGTATATCGCGGCACAAGAATAAGCTCACCGAAGTGGTAAAACAAAAGGAAGTAGAAACAAATAAACTTTCGCAAGAGCAAAAAAAAGAAAAAATTGTGCTTACCGATCTTCAAAAAAAGGAAAAAAATCTGCGTAAGGAACTCAACGCTCAACAAAAGAAAGCAAACGAACTGAACAAAAGAATAGAATATCTTATTGCCGAAGAAATTCGAAAAGCTGAACAAAAAAAGGCTGCTGAAGAGCGTAGCAGGAGTGGCGGAAAATCATCCAAGTCAACAACATCAAAAATAACGACCCTTACAAAAGAAGAAGCTTTACTGTCGGGCAATTTCGAGAAAAATGCCGGTCGCTTGCCATGGCCTGTTAGCAACGGTTTTATCAGTGGACGTTATGGCGTTCAACCTCACCCCATATTAAAACATGTTACAACCAACAACAAGGGAATTTACATTCAAACGCCTGCCAACAGCACAGCAAGAGCAGTTTTTGATGGCGTAGTTACACAGCGGTTTTCGGTGCCCGGCAGCAACAATGCCGTTATCATTCAACATGGCGAATATCGTACTGTTTATGCCAACTTAACGGACATTTACGTAAGAATCGGCGAAAAGGTTTCGACCAAACAAGCAGTCGGAAAAATCTTTACCGATAGCGAAAAAGACAACAAAACCGAGCTTTATTTTCAAATATGGAAAAACAAGAATTTGTTGAATCCTGAAAAATGGCTCGCACGATAAAACAAAAAATGGTTAGATTTGTACATTGGTTCATAAATTATTTTAAAATCTATTCAATCGAAATATGGAAGAAACTGTTGAAAAAGAAGTGTTGACAGAATATGGTGACAGCAATATTATTACGCTGGAAGGACTGGAACATATCCGTCGCCGCCCTGGCATGTACATTGGAAAACTCGGAGACGGCTCACATGCCGACGATGGAATTTACGTCCTGCTAAAGGAAGTTATGGACAACTGCATTGATGAATTCCGCATGGGAGCGGGAAAAACAATCGAGGTTCTAATCGAAAACGATGTGGTACAGGTACGCGACTTCGGTCGTGGTATTCCGTTGGGAAAAATGATAGAAGCCGTTTCGATAATGAACACCGGTGGAAAATACGATTCCAAAGCCTTTAAAAAATCGGTTGGATTAAATGGCGTTGGAACAAAAGCGGTAAATGCCCTGTCGGAAAAATTCATGGCACAAAGTTTCAGAGAAGGACAAACCAGAAAAGCAGTATTTGAAAAAGGCAAACTTACTTTCGATAGCGGTATCATTGAATCGGATGCCGAACGCGGAACACTGATCACTTTCACTCCCGATCACGAAATGTTTGACGGATACGAATACCGCGACGAAGTAGTGGAAACCATGCTCCGAAATTATGTTTATCTTAATACGGGACTTACCATTGTATACAACGGCAAAAAAATTACTTCCCGAAATGGATTAACCGATTTATTGAATGAAAATATGACTGTGCCGGCACTTTATCCTATCATTCATCTGAAAGGAGAAGATATTGAAGTTGCCTTTACCCATTGCGACCAGTACGGAGAAGAATATTATTCGTTTGTTAACGGACAGCACACCACACAAGGCGGAACCCATCAAAGTGCTTTTCGCGAAGCTGTAGCAAAAACCATTAAGGAATTTAATTCCAAAAACATGGAATATACCGATATTCGCAATGGGATAGTTGCTGCTATCGCCGTCAATGTTGAAGAACCTGTTTTTGAATCGCAAACCAAAACCAAGCTCGGTTCCCGTGACATTGCACCGGGAGGAATCTCTGTCAATAAATTTATTTCTGATTTTATTAAAACCGAACTGGACAATTACCTCCATCGCAATCTTGAAACAGCCGAAATTCTGCTCCAAAAAATTCAGGATTCGGAAAAGGAAAGAAAAGCCATAGCTGGCGTTACAAAATTGGCGCGCGAACGTTCTAAAAAAGTAAGCCTGCATAATAAAAAACTCCGCGACTGTCGCATTCATTACAACGAATCGAAACCCGGCGCTGAAGAATCGTCTATTTTCATTACCGAAGGCGATTCAGCCAGTGGTTCTATCACAAAAAGTCGCGATGTCAATACTCAGGCTGTTTTCAGTTTGCGTGGTAAACCACTGAACAGCTTCGGTTTGACAAAGAAAGTGGTGTACGAAAATGAGGAATTCAACCTGTTGCAGGCTGCCCTCAACATCGAAGACGGCATCGAAGGCCTCCGCTACAACAAAATCATTGTTGCTACCGATGCTGATGTTGATGGCATGCATATCCGTTTGCTGCTTATTACTTTTTTTCTCCAATTTTTCCCCGAACTGATAAAAAAAGGACATGTGTATATTTTGCAAACACCGCTTTTCAGGGTTCGTAACAAAAAAGAAAAAATTTACTGTTATTCCGAAGAAGAAAAAAAAGCAGCTGTTAAACGATTGGGCACTACTGCCGAAATTACGCGTTTTAAAGGCTTGGGCGAAATCTCTCCCGATGAATTTAAAAATTTTATCGGAAAAGACATACGCTTGGAACAAGTTTCATTGCGCAAAGAGGATGCAGTTTCAGAATTACTCGAATTTTACATGGGAAAAAATACCGGCGAACGTCAGAATTTTATCATAGAAAATCTCGTCATTGAAGAAGATAAAGTTGAAGAAGAATTGGTAACAGAATAATAGTATTTAGGAAAGAGTTTCGAAGTTAAAAGTCAGGAGTTTGGAGTATTAAGTGTAGGGATTGTAATGCAATGTCTCCAATGAAATTTCGTAAAAAAAATAGGGAGAGAAGTTTGACAATATAAGGAAGAAAAGTTCATAAATTTTTTATCGAACATATCACTATGAAACAGGGTCAAAGCACAGTACATTTATTGGACGAATTGTTTTAGTTTGGCTCAATTTCATTGGCACAATCTATGACTCGTTGACAATGGAAAACATTAAAACAGAAGGAATTAAATATGCCGGTTCTAAATTAAAACTTATTCCCTGCATTCTTCAGATTCTTTCCGAACTGAAGGGAGTAAATCGGGTTTTGGATGGCTTTAGTGGAACAACGCGCGTATCGCAGGCTTTTGCTCAAAAAGGTTACGCCACTACATCCAACGACATTTCGGTGTGGTCGGAAGTTTTCGCTACCTGCTACCTTACTTCGCAAGCATCCGACCAATATTATCAGGAAATCATCGATTATCTCAATAACCTGAACGGATTTGATGGTTGGTTCACACTAAATTATGGCAGCGAAGAAGCAAGCGCCAAGCGACCGTTTCAGACAAAAAACACACAAAAACTAGACGCCATTCGTGAAGAAATTGACCGGATGAAACTCATTTGGGAAGATAAATGCGTATTGCTGACCAGTCTGATTCTTGCACTGGATAAAGTGGACAATACTTTGGGACATTATGTTTCCTATCTCTCAGAATGGTCGCCACGCTCCTATCACGATTTGAAATTGACACTTCCTGCCCGCTTTCCTACAAGCTCTGCAAACAGTGTCCTGCGTCAGGATATTTTTCAAACCATAGCCGAAAATCAATTTGATTTTGCATATTTTGATCCTCCTTATGGTTCCAATAATCAAAAAATGCCACCCAGCAGAATTCGTTATGCATCCTATTATCACATTTGGAAAACTGTCATATTGAACGACCATCCACCTTTGTTTGGGAAGGCAAATCGGCGAGAAGACTCAAGAGATATGGCCACGTCGTCAGTTTTTGAAGAATACAGAAAAAATGAAAAAGGACATTTTTTGGCAATGGAAGCCTTGAAAAAACTGATAGAAGAAACCCATGCTCATTACATTTTGCTCTCGTACAGCTCAGGTGGAAGAACCGAAAAAGAAGAACTGATGAATATTATCTCCTCTACAGGTAAACTTCTGAAAGCTTTGGAAATAGACTATCGGAAAAATGTGATGGCAAACATGCGATGGACAAACGAATGGATTCGTCAGGAGAACCGACATTATGAATATTTATTTTTATTGGAAAAAATCTGAAAAAATATTCCGAAAACAAGAAAAAAATTATTGAAATTTAGGTAAATGCCAATTGATTGGTTGTCATAAAAAATATCACGCATAAAGAATATTATCAATCATGAAAAAGAAAAAAATAGCCGTTTTGACCGGAGCAGGTATAAGCGCCGAAAGTGGGCTTTCGACTTTCAGAGATGCCGGCGGACTTTGGGAACAACACAGAGTGGAAGATGTGGCCACACCTGAAGGATTTATGCGAAATCCCGAGATGGTGCTAAACTTTTATAACGAACGCCGCAAACAGCTATTGGCTGCCCAACCCAATGCCGCGCACAAAGCCTTGGCCGAGCTGGAAAAAGATTTTGAAGTGCACATAATTACTCA
>JAAYUQ010000085.1 GCA_012517575.1 Bacteroidales bacterium
CAACGAGTATTTCTATTAAGAATAATGTTGTTTCTTCACCATCATCTTCATATGAAAAATCTCAAAACGAACAGCCAATAATACAAAACGAAAAATATTCTCAGGAAGATTTGCAGAATGCATGGGTTCAATTAGCTAAAACGATGACAGATGAAGTTAGAATGACCGCCTTTATGCAGTCGAATCGCCCGGAACTTATATCGAATACAGAATTTAGAATTTTAGTTACCAACGAGTTGCAGGAAAAAGAATTAAAACGGCTGGAGCCGACTATTTTGAATTATTTGCAGACAACTTTGAAAAATTCGAACATAAAAATGTCTATCCAGTTTCATGAAGATACTTCGGCACTAAAAGGAAAAACTCCCGAAGAAAAATACAAAATAATGGCTGAAGAAAATCCTACTTTGGCAAAGCTCCGAAACGATCTGCAACTGGAAATTGATTAATAAAAAAACCGAATGAATTCAATCGTTCGGTTTTTTTAAATTTTTTTTGTCGAAAAAATCTTATTCGAGATTCAGACTTACACGTTTGAAATCGATAATAGTTGCATTATTTGCTTTCAAATATTCTCCGATAGTAATTTTATTATCTTTAACAGAGGTTTGTTCCAATAAAACCGATTCCTGGAAAAATTTATTGAGTCTGCCTTCGGCAATTTTATCGATAATATTTTCAGGTTTTCCTTCTTCGCGAGCTTTTTCTCGTCCTATTTCGAGTTCTGTTTCAATGATATGAGCCGGAACTGAAGCACGGTCGATAGCTATTGGATTCATTGCTGCAATTTGCATGGCAATATCACGTGCCACCTGATAATCAACATTTTCTTCTTTGAATGCAACAATAGTAGCCAGCTTATTTCCTTGATGAATATAAGCGGCTGTTGTACCGCCTTTTACGAAATAGTATTCATCCAGTTCAACTTTTTCGCCGGTGATTGCTGATTCATCCACTACGAGATCAGCAATAGTACGTCCATTAATGCTCAAAGCCTTTAATTCTTCGAGAGTTGCCGGCTTTTTATCCATTGCCATATTAAGTATAGATTGAGTTAAAGCCATAAAATCGGCATTTTTGGCAACGAAGTCGGTTTCGCATTTCAGCGCAAGTACTGCTGCAAAGCCATCTTTGGCTGCTGCAAGCACACAACCTTCGGAGGCTTCTCTTCCGCTGCGCTTGGCTGCAATAGCCTGTCCTTTTTTTCTGATTATTTCTATTGCTTTTTCCAGATCGTTGTTTGCTTCTATCAGTGCATTCTTACAATCCATAAGACCTGCACCTGTCATCGTACGAAGTTTCGTAATTTCTTGCAATGTTACTGCCATAATTATATAAATTTAAATTCTTAAAGTTTTTTCTCTTTTATCAATAATAAAGGAGAAATTGATTTTTTACTGATTGTATTTTATGTAAAAACGAGCTATCAGCTACAAATGAATCATAACCGTAACCCGTTTTTGAATAACCTGATGATTGTTTAAGATGTTGTAGATTTTTAAGGTACGTTTGGCCGAATGCAAGTTTACATCACATCCGTTCAGTTCGTCCTTATTTCAATCTTCCTCTTCTTTAATGAATTTGTTAACCACATTGGCCTTCAAAGCTTCATCATCTTCGCGCTGTGTTCTGGGTCTTTTGTTAACCCTCGATTTTCTTTCTTTCACAACAGGAGCTTCAGCGGTTTCAGCTTCTACTTTTTCGAGTTTTCTTTCTTCCAATCCTTCCTGAATGGCACCGACGAGTGCATTTAAAATTACTTCAATCGATTTGGTTGCGTCATCGTTGGCGGGAATAACAAAATCGATATTGGTAGGGTCGGAGTTGGTATCTACAATACCGAAAATAGGAATACCTAATCTTTCAGCTTCTTTAACAGCGATGTGTTCTTTCATTACATCTACTACAAAAACAGCTGCCGGTAAACGGGTAAGATCGGCTATAGAGCCTAAATTCTTTTCCAGTTTTTCGCGTTCACGTGTGATTTGCAGTTTTTCGCGTTTCGAAATGTTTTCAAAAGTTCCATCGGTCATCATTTTGTCAATGGTTGACATTTTTTTGATGGCTTTGCGGATAGTAGGAAAGTTGGTCAGCATACCACCCGGCCAGCGTTCTGTTATATATGGCATTCCAACTGCTTTGGCTTTTTCGGCTACCACATCCTTTGCTTGTTTTTTGGTGGCAACAAATAGTATTTTTCTTCCCGATTTGGCTATTTGTTTCATTGCTTCAGCAGCTTCATCTATTTTGGCAACTGTTTTGTGCAAATCGATAATGTGAATTCCATTACGCTCCATAAAAATGTAGGGAGCCATAGCAGGATTCCATTTGCGTTTTAAATGACCGAAATGGCAACCGGCTTCTAATAATTCTTCGAAATTTGTTCTTGACATTTTACTTTTTTTAATTTGTTTACTTTCTGTGTAATTCAATTGTAAAGTAGTCTTTTATTAGAAGAGTCTCTACAATTTAGATACTAAACCAAATTCAGTTTTATATTTTTTCTACTGAAGTTTTTCTTCTTGAGAATTTCAAGAGAAAACAAGTAGAACAATAGTAAACTGATATTAACGTTTGGAGAATTGGAATCTTTTGCGTGCTTTTGGGCGACCCGGTTTTTTCCTTTCAACAATACGTGGATCGCGGGTTAAGAATCCTTCCGATTTCAATGCAGGTTTGTCTTCAGGATTGATTTTTACCAGTGCACGAGCAATTGCCAATCGCAGGGCTTCAGCTTGTCCTTTGAACCCGCCACCTTTTAAATTTACTTTTATGTCGTATTTTTCAGCCACATTTAATTTTTCAAGTGGTTGTTTTACAATGTATTGTAAAAGTAGTGATGGAAAATAAACCGATAATTCCCGTTTGTTGATTATGATTTTTCCTGTTCCTTCGTTTACAAAAACACGAGCAACAGCTGCTTTTCTTCTTCCTAAGGCATTTACTAGTTCCATACTGTTTATTTAAGTGAGTTTAAATCGATTTGCTTTGGCTGTTGAGCCTGCATGTTGTGCTCCGCATCAGGGAAAATATAAAGATTTTTCAAAAGTTTGGCTCCCAATTTGTTTTTAGGAAGCATCCCTTTTACTACCTTGCGGATAAGTTTTTCAGGATCTTTTGCCAGCAGTTGTGCAGGAGTCGTTTCTCTTTGACCTCCCGGATAACCGGTATAACGCAAGTAAACCCTGTCCGTCCATTTGTTCCCTGTTAATTTTACCTTGCTGGCGTTGATAATGATCACATTATCACCACAATCGACGTGAGGAGTAAAACTGGGTTTGTATTTTCCACGTAGCAATTTTGCTACTTTTGTACCCATACGTCCCAAAACCTCATCGTTCGCATCTATCAATACCCATTCCTTCTGCACGGTAGCCTTATTGGCAGAAATAGTTTTATAACTTAAAGTATCCACTTTACTTCGGTTTTTTTAATAAATTATTTACTCTTTTTTTGATGTTGGTACTTTTTTATCTTTGTTTCGAAAGGGCTAATCAATACAAAATAAAGATAATAAAACAACCAAGAAACTTTTAACTTTGGATAATAAACGGACTGCAAAAATACTCTTTTTCTTTCGATTTACAAATAGTTAGAAATAAAATTTTGAATTTTAACCAGAAAATTTTACTTCATCAGATAAGTTATTTTAAAGCTATTTTGTGCGACTTCTTTTTCCGCTGTTATTTTTGAACAAAATTTTTTAATTGATTATTTTTGAAAAGTGGTAATTTTGTCGATAATTTCAATTTCAATTTTTTTCTTCCATTACTTATGGAAAGACTTGATATGAATTTTTATGCATTAGATGCCGTAACTGTGGCTCAGCAACTTTTAGGGAAAGAAATCGTTCGTCGTTGGGACAATGGTTCTGTTTCTCGGTATGTTATTTCTGAAACGGAAGCTTATTTTGGGGAGGACGACAAAGCCTGTCATGCAAGTAAAGGCAGAACTTTGCGTACAGAAATCATGTATTCGGAGGGCGGTTATGTTTACGTGTATCTGATTTATGGGATGTATTGGATGTTGAACGTGGTTACCGGTGAAAAAAATCATCCTGAAGCGGTGTTGATTCGCGGAATAAATGATATTGTAGGTTCAGGGAAAGTTGGCAGGGAACTAAAATTGGATAAAAGTTTTTATGGCGAAAGTTTGATTTCCTCTTCGCGTATTTGGATAGAAAATCCACTCGACTCCCATCCGATAAAGTATGTTAGTGCTCCTCGAGTGGGCGTAGATTATGCAGGCGAAGAATGGCGCAATAAACCCTGGCGTTTCATTTTGCAAAGGTGATAGAGTTTTTTCCGCAAATTTTTCCTTATTATTCCAAATCTTCCAAGTTTTCCAGCTCTTTTTGTGCGTCCTGCTTTGCTTGCTGTTTTTCTTCCAAAAATTGTTTTTCGACTTTAACGGTATCTTCAACAAAGACCTTTTTTGCTCCTGCACTCAACAATAAAAGAAATGAAAGAATCATTAATATGTAAGGAAACTTTCTCTTACTTTTTCCTGAAACAAAATAAGCAATAATGGAAAGAGCTAAAGCAATGCCTGCCGGAAGAAAAGCAATGGTTCCCATTGGCAGAATAACA
The DNA here is from genome assembly GCA_012517575.1 of Bacteroidales bacterium. Lineage (GTDB taxonomy): Bacteria > Bacteroidota > Bacteroidia > Bacteroidales > Paludibacteraceae > MVYY01. Next base: position 4,590 of record JAAYUQ010000085.1, read on the forward strand.
AATACAATTCCTAAAAGGCCAAAAATAACAGAAAGAATAATCAATATATTTCTCATTACAAATAAGTTTTTAAACTCCTGAAACATTTATCAGACTCACCCGACCGGTTCCCACGGGAATACTGAATTCGATCAGACATGGGATTTTTTTGCTGTCAGCCGTGATCCAAATCAGATTTTTGTCAGTTCCTTTCAACTTGTTTGTTTTGGATGAAATCGATAATTTGAAGCAAGCCTGTTTGCCCAATGTACTGGTAGAAATTGTTTCTTTTCCTATAAATTTGATCCAAACAGGATATTCTTTTTCGTCAAAAATTGTTTGAAAAGCGATAAATTGTCCGGGTCGAATGGTGGAAAAATTAATGGTTCTCAGCTTATAAATAAGAGTAACTACATCTATTGTTTTTGGATTAATGCTGACTGAATTGGTTTTTACCGGCCCATTTTTCCGCCGCGTAACACTTTTCACCGTTTTTCCATCGGGCAAGAATGTGTATTTTTCTGTTTTGGTATAACCTCCTTCATAAACATTTCGCTGATAAAGACTTGGTTTTAAGCTTTGCGGATCAACATACGATTCATATAAATCTCTGATTTTGAAATAAGAATCCCATTTTTGAAAAGTTGCGGCTTCAACGCTCAAATGAAGATAGGACTTTTTGGAAGTTTTGAGCATTTCAGTACTCATGGTAATTTGGGCGACGTTGGTCATCATTCCGCTTAAAAAATAAGAACCTGAGTAAACCAATTTTTCATTTGCATGAATCTGTGCAGTAAGCGGAAAAAACATAAGCAGACCGACCAATAAGAATCCTAATTTTTTTATAAATTGACTGTGAATCATTTTATTAATTATTCAGAATTTTTTCAATATGTTCTTTGTAAATTTTTTAAAGAAATTAGGCTTCTCCTCCTCCAAATCCCATTGGGAAAGGTGGCATAAAGGAATTTTCATCAATTTTGATTTTCCCGTTTTGCTGTTCATATTTTGCAATATTTTCTTGAAGTGCGAACAACAATCTTTTGGCATGTTCGGGAGTGAGAATAATGCGTGATTTTACCGGTGCTTTGGGTAATCCAGGCATAATGCGAATGAAATCGAGAACAAATTCGGAAGAAGAATGTGAAATAATGGCCAAATTGGAATAGATTCCTTCAGCAACTTCTGCGGAAAGTTCTATATTGATTTGATTTTCATTGTTTTCCATTGTTTTATATTTTTAAAGGAATGTAAATATTCCACTGTGTATAACACGCAGCAAAATTAGTAAAATTTTATCTATGTGCGAGAAAAATATTTTCAATAATCCACCTAAGAGAAAAAAATTGACAAGATAGCGAAAAAAGTTATTGCTTATTCAGTTGTCCGAAAACGCGTTTCAGCAATGTTGTAGTGCGGGCTGCAGGGTCAGTGCGAATGGAATTTTCAGTCTCAGCAATTTTAGTAAACAATGCGCTCAATGCCTTGTCAGTTACATATTGATCCAATTGGGTGTTGACAGATTTCAAATTGGCAAGTTTACCCAATGTTGAATTAGCAGCGGTGTTATAGGCATTTATCAGTAAATTCCATGTTTCTATAGTTGATACATTTCCGACCAAAGGCTTTTTTAGGGATGCTTGAACTTTTGGGAGGAAAAGACTTTTTAATTGGCTGGAGGTGGTTTTTTGCAGATATTGCGTGGCTGCATTGTTCCCGCCCAATAGAATTCCCATTGCATCAGAAATACTCATGTCCTGAATAGCTTTTTTAAACACGGGACCTGCTTCTTTTACAGCATCTTCTGCTGAACGATTGATGGACAAAATGGTTTTATCGACCAGAGCTTTACCTCCGGGTATTAAACTGATATTTTCAACAATTATTTGTGCTTCTTCAGGCAATAATAATTTCAGTGCTTGATTGCCAAAAAAGCCGTTTTCCACGCTTAAGTTGGAAACTGCATTTTCTGTACCGAGAGCCAAAGCACTTTTTATGCCCGATATATTCTCTATGTTGGTGGTTGGGATGGTTCCTGAATTTGAAACACTTTGCATAAGGATATTACATGAAGTAAGGGGAAAAAAAGTAAAACACAATAAAATTATATTTTTCGTCTTCATCGTTTTTTGTTATAAAATATTCAATTTTCATTTTTAAAAATGTAAAAATACGCTTTTTTTTGATATTTTAAGTACACGTTTAAACAATATTAAAAGAACATTTTATTACTTTGCAGAAAATTTCAACAGAGGAATTTCTAACAAACTTAATTATAGAAAACATGAGTAGAATTGAAAAAATCGTTGCTCGCGAAGTGTTGGATTCAAGAGGAAATCCAACTGTAGAAGTAGATGTGATGCTCGAGTCGGGCGTTATGGGAAGAGCTGCTGTTCCTTCCGGAGCTTCCACAGGAGAAAATGAAGCCATCGAGTTGCGCGATGGCGATAAAAAGCGCTATTTGGGGAAAGGTGTACTGAAAGCCGTATCGAACGTAAACAACATTATTGCACCTGCATTAATCGGTATTTCTGCGCTGGATCAGCGTACTATCGACAAAAAAATGATAGAACTGGATGGTACCAAAACAAAATCGAACTTAGGTGCAAATGCTATTTTGGGCGTATCTTTGGCTACTGCAAAAGCTGCGGCTGCTTATCTCGACATGCCGCTTTACCGTTACATTGGTGGAGTAAATGCGTTTGTATTGCCGGTGCCCATGATGAACATTATCAATGGTGGTTCGCATTCAGATGCTCCCATTGCTTTCCAGGAATTTATGATTCGTCCTGTTGGAGCTTCTTCTTTTCATGAAGGGTTGCGCATGGGAGCGGAAGTGTTTCATTCCTTGAAAAAAGTATTGCACGACCGCAATCTGAGCACTGCTGTTGGCGATGAAGGCGGATTTGCCCCTACTTTGAAAGGCACTGAAGATGCGCTGGAATCTATTTTAACGGCTATCGAAAAAGCCGGTTACAAACCCGGACAGGATGTGATGATTGGATTGGATTGCGCTTCGTCCGAATTTTATGAAAACGGTATTTATGATTATACCAAATTTGAGGGACCAAACGGAGCCAAACGTACTTCTGAAGAACAGGCAAAATATCTTTCGGAATTGGTCAGCAAATATCCGATCGATTCTATTGAAGACGGCATGAGTGAAAATGACTGGGAAGGTTGGAAACTGTTGACCGAAAAATTGGGAAGCAAGGTTCAACTGGTAGGAGACGATTTGTTTGTTACCAATGTAGAATTTTTGAAAAAAGGTATCGAAATGGGTTGTGCTAATTCCATTCTGATCAAGGTAAATCAAATTGGAACTTTGTCTGAAACATTGGATGCCATTGAAATGGCTCACCGTGCAGGATATACAACCGTAACTTCTCACCGTTCGGGTGAGACGGAAGATGCTACCATTGCCGATATTGCAGTAGCTACCAATTCCGGACAAATCAAAACCGGTTCGTTAAGCCGTTCAGACCGTATGGCAAAATATAACCAGCTCCTTCGTATAGAAGAAGAATTGGGTGATTTAGCTGTTTATGGCTACAAAAAAGTTACCAAAAAATGACAGTATAATTTGTCAGTTTTTTTCTTTCAATAAAAAAACCACCTGTCAAAAAGGTGGTTTTTTATTTTAGTAACAAAATTTTTCTAAAAAAGGCAAAGTCTTTCTGTTAATGCCCGTTAAGCTGCAAATCACTGTGTTAAATTTAGACAAATAGCTATATCACTTTGTGTTATGGAATATATTTTGTTTATTTTAGCCGTGAGAAAATATCCGAAAATATTTTTTCAAAAAAATCAATTTAAATCTTAAAAACGAAAAATATGGAAGCAACGAAAAGAAAAAAAGCGTTAGGATTGTTCTTGTTGGTAGTAGTAGTGAGTGCGGCAACAAATTTGACAACCAATTATTTTGCCGGTAAACATCAAAAAGATGGTTTCGATCGAGAATTGCAGTATCCGACGGCTTACGCAAAATTTTCAGATGTAAAGAGCGGTTTGGAAACCGATTTTACATTGGCTGCAGAACTTACGGTTCATTCTGTGGTGCACGTGAAAACTCAGTCCAAAGCCAAAATGGCCTTTTCTCAAGATCCGTTTTTTGAATTTTTCTTTGGACGTCCTCAATACAATCAGGAACCGCCGGTTGTTGAAGGTTCAGGATCAGGTGTGATTATTTCCAATGATGGATATATTGTAACCAATAATCATGTAATTGAAGGTTCATCCAAAATTGAAGTTACTTTAAACGACAAACGAACATTCGAGGCAAAAGTTATTGGAGCCGATCCCAATACTGACTTGGCACTTTTAAAAATCGATGCAGAAAATCTTCCCATCATTCCTTTTGGCAATTCCGATTCGTTGAAAGTTGGCGAATGGGTATTGGCAGTGGGGAATCCATTTAATCTCAATTCTACCGTTACAGCGGGAATTGTAAGCGCTAAGGCAAGAAATATTAATATTATTAATTCCAAAATGCGTATTGAATCTTTCATTCAGACCGATGCTGCCGTTAATCCCGGCAATAGTGGCGGTGCGCTGGTCAATACGCGTGGCGAACTGGTGGGTATTAATACAGCGATAGCTTCTCAGACGGGTTCGTTTGCAGGTTATGCTTTTGCTATTCCTGTGAGCATTGTTAAAAAAGTAGTTTCCGACTTGCGACAGTACGGAGTGGTACAGCGCGCCGTTTTGGGTGTTGAAATTGCAGATATTACAGCACAGCTGGCAAAAGAAAAGGATTTGAAAACATTGGAAGGCGCTTATGTGGCCAATGTAAATGCCGGAAGTGCTGCCGAAAAAGCGGGCATTAAAGAAGGAGATGTCATCGTGAATGTGAATGGCGTGGCCGTTAAATCTGTTTCCGAATTACAGGAACAAATTGGACGTTATCGTCCCGGCGATAAAATTTCAATTACCGTTATACGTAAAAATAACGAGTTGAAGTTCAACAACGTAGAATTGAAAAACAGTCAGGGAAGTGCCAGCATAGTTTCATCTGACAAAGTTGATGTTCAACAACTTTTGGGTGCTACTTTCAAGGAATTGAACAACAAGTTGAAAAAGGATCTTGATTTGGATTATGGTGTGCAGATCACATCGCTGACAAAAGGAAAGCTAATGCAACAGGGCGTGAAAGTGGGCTATATTATTTTGAAAATCAACAATCAGACTATCAGAAGTGTGGATGATATTCAGTCTGCGGTAACAGCAGCTTTAAACAGCGAAGACAAGGTACTTTTCATAGCCGGTGTTTATCCGAATGGAAGAATTACTTACTATGCAATTAATTTGGAAGAATAATTATCTGCAAGAGTTTCAAAAAAAATATTTTCCGTTATTCATGTGGAACTTACTCTTTTTCACGAAGGGAGTAAGTTCCTTTTATGCTTAGTTATTGATAAAATCGCAATAAATTAATTTTAAAATATCGTTTCTGAGTATGTCTTGAATAGAAAAAGAAATTTTTTCAAGTCTTTTTAAAACAAAAATTTAGTAAAAACGTTATATAAGAAATTTTGTGATCAACCAAAAAAGTATTAATTTTGCACCCTAATTTTTTAAGGCAAAAATGAGGCAATTAAAAATTACAAAATCAATCACGAATCGCGAAAGTGCATCGCTCGACAAGTACTTGCAAGAAATTGGAAGAGAAGATCTGATCAGCGTGGAAGAAGAAGTTGAGTTGGCTCAACGGATTCACAAGGGAGATCGAGTCGCATTGGAAAAGTTAACACGCGCCAATTTGCGTTTCGTCGTTTCGGTAGCAAAACAGTATCAGAATCAGGGTTTGAGTTTACCCGATTTGATCAATGAAGGAAATCTTGGACTTATCAAGGCTGCCGAAAAATTTGACGAAACACGCGGGTTTAAGTTTATTTCCTATGCTGTTTGGTGGATCAGACAATCTATTTTGCAGGCTTTGGCCGAGCAGTCGCGTATTGTTCGTTTACCATTAAATCAGGTTGGTTCGTTAAACAAAATCAACAAGGCATTTTCAAAATTTGAACAGGAAAATGAGCGTCGTCCTTCACCAGAGGAATTGGCAGAAGAGCTGGATATTCCGGTGGATAAAATTGCTGATACCATGAAGGTTTCTGGACGTCATATTTCTGTTGATGCGCCGTTTGTTGAAGGGGAAGACAACAGCTTACTCGATGTAATGGTGAATGAAGATTCTCCCGATGCCGACCATCGTTTGATCAACGAATCACTTTCCCAAGAAATTGAAAGGGCTCTGTCAACATTAACAGAAAGAGAGCATGAAATTATTAAAAAATTCTTTGGGATTGGTGTTCCTGAAATGACATTGGAAGAAATAGGCGATGAATTTGGGCTGACACGCGAACGTGTTCGTCAAATCAAGGAAAAGGCAATTCGTAGATTGAGAAACAGTTCTAAAAGTAAATTATTGAAAAGTTACCTCGGGTAATTTTCATAAAATGGTTATTCTAAAATGAATGCAAAGGGCATCTCCAAAATAGGGATGCCTTTTTTGTTGTTGTCTGCGTTTTCAAGAAATGATGCATTTCTAAAAATAACAGTCTATTTTTAGAACGTAATTTAAAAATTATCGTGTAATTTTGTGGGTTCAAAAGAATAATTTTGCATTGAAGCTACATAATTAATTTCTGCAGGTTTTTTTATATATAAGTTCTCAATTCTAATGAAAAAATATGTAATCGGGCTGATTTTGGTTTTTTCCCTGTCAAACGTGCTCGCGGTTTTGGCTTGCTCGCCGTTTTCATTTGCTCTCTTAACTGATTTACATCTTTCTCCTACGAATCCTCAAGCAGAAGAAGACTTGCAAAATTCAGTAAATGAAGTTAATAAAAATTCTGAAATTGAATTTGTATTGGTAACTGGCGATATTACCGATGCTGGTGATAGACTTTCATTGCTGAATGCAAAAAAATGCCTTGATAATTTGAACAAGCCTTATTACATAGTTCCCGGAAATCACGAGTTAAAGTGGAGTGAATCGGGAGCAACCGACTTCCCTAAAATTTTTGGTGACGATAAATTTTCGTTTTCTCACAAGGGATATTTATTTGTAGGGTTTACTACCGGTCCGGTCATTAAAATGGGAGATGGGCATGTAGTTCCTCAAGATATTAAGTGGATTGGTAACCTGTTAAAACACACAGAAAAGAAAACACCAGTTTTTGTTGTTACCCATTATCCACTTCAAAATGGCGATGTTGACAACTGGTATCAAATTACGGATGTCATTCGTAAATACAATGTTCAGGCTGTATTGGGCGGACATTATCATCGCAATGTTTTTCTGAATTACGATGGTATTCCAGGCATTATTCATCGTTCCAATCTGAGAGGGAATAATGATGTTGGCGGATATTCGATACTTTCTGTATCGGATTCGCTAAGGGTTTATGAGAAACTTATTGGTAAATCAAAACGTATTTGGATAACTCTTCCACTGGAAAATAAACATTATCCTTCTCCCGATTCAGGATTAAAACCTTCCTTTTCAGTCAATCAACAATACACAAATGTTCAAGAAATTTGGCGAATAAACACCGGAACGGCTATTTATACGCAGCCTGCAGCAAACGAAAAATCGGCTTTTTTTGGAGATGACAATGGCTTTTTGCAGAGTATTTCACTGAAAAATGGTTCTTCCAAATGGAAGTTTAAAACCGCTGGCAGAATTATTTCTTCTCCTGCATTGAAAAATAATAAAGTGGTTTTTGGTTCGACAGATGGAAATATTTACTGTTTGAATGCCGAGAATGGAAAATTACTATGGAAGTTTCAAACAAAAAAAGCTGTTTTAGGAAGTCCGCTTATTGAAAACGATACGGTTTTTATTGGTGGTAGCGATGGTTGTTTTAGAGCTTTTTCGCTTAAAAACGGACAACTCCTTTGGCAATATTGTGGCATTGGAAATTATGTAGAAACGCGTCCGGTTAGCAAAGGGAATAAGATTTTTTTTGGAGCTTGGGATAGTTTTTTCTATGCTTTGAACAAAACGGATGGAAGTTTGGTATGGAAGTGGAACAATGGATCGGAACGTATGCATTTATCGCCCGCTGCTGTAATTCCCGTTATTTCGGGAAATAAAGTTTTTATCACTGCTCCCGACAGATATTGGACGGCACTGGATACCGAAACCGGAAAAATATTGTGGCGTACCAATTTACACGAAGTTCGCGAAACGCTGGGAATTTCTATTGATGGGAAAACAATTTTTAGCCGCTGTATGCACGACAGTGTCGTTGCGCTGAATGCCCAAGCCAATGCTCCCGAAACGCTCTGGAAAACTAATGCCGGTTATGGTTACGATCATAACCCAAGCATGTTGGTGGAGCAAGACGGAACAATTGTTTTTGGTACCAAAAACGGTTTATTGGTAGGCATAGATGCTTTAAATGGTGCTGTTTTGTGGAAACACAAGGTTGGAAATTCCATTATCAATACTGTAACTTTTGTTACTTCTCACGAATTTTTGATTACCACTACCGAAGGCGTTGTTGCCAAATTAAAATTTTCCAAAAAATGAAATTAAAAGAAATTGCCCAAATACTTGGGAATTCTCATTTAAAGGTTCCTGAAGCTGAAATCAATTGGTTGTTGACCGATAGTCGTGCTCTTTCATTTCCGACACAGAGTTTGTTTTTTGCTTTGCGTACGAGGCGGAATGACGGGCATCGCTACATTCGAGAACTTTATGACCAACATTTGAGATATTTTGTTGTTAGTGAAACACTTCCTGAATTTGAAAAAATGCACGATGCCATTTTCATTCGGGTTAACGATACGCTGGAAGCTTTGCAGCTTTTAGCTGCAGCACACAGAGCTGCTTTTCAAATTCCAATTGTGGGAATAACCGGAAGCAACGGGAAAACGATTGTCAAAGAGTGGCTCTATCAATTGCTTCATTCCGATTTTATCATCACCCGTTCACCACGAAGTTACAATTCTCAAATCGGTGTGCCGCTGTCGGTTTGGGGATTGAACAACAATACTGAACTCGGAATTTTTGAAGCCGGCATTTCTCAACCGCACGAAATGGAACGTTTGGAACCAATTATACGACCGACTATCGGAATTTTTACCAATCTTGGTGATGCTCATCAGGAAAATTTTTCCAGTTTGAAGCAAAAATGTGAAGAAAAACTGAAACTTTTTGCTCATGCCCAAGTGTTGATTTATTGTTCCGATAATCGTCTGGTAGATATTGCAGTGGCGCAATCGGATTTCAAAGGCAAATTGTTTTCGTGGGGAAGGAATGAAAATGCTGTATTACAACTTATTAAAACAGAGAAACTATCCGATTCCACAAAAGTGGTTTATAAATTTTCCGGAAAGGAATCGGTTATTTCTATTCCATTTACCGACGATGCTTCAGTGGAAAATGCCATGCATTGTGTAGCGTTGATGTTGCATCTTGGCTTTGATTCGGAAAAAATCCGTCAGCGCTTGGCGAAGCTCGAAAGTGTAGAAATGCGATTGGAAGTGAAGGAAGGGATTCATGGTTGCATGTTGATTAATGACAGTTATAATTCTGATCTGAATTCGTTAGGAATTGCGTTGGATTTTCTGAATCAGCAAGCAGCTGCCAAAAATTTGCCGAGAACGTTAATCCTTTCTGATATTTTGGAAAGCGGTAAACAGTTGGATGATTTGTATCAGGCAGTAGCACAATTAGTTAAAAGTAAAAATATACAGCGGTTTGTTGGTATAGGACCTGAAATTGTTAAACATGCCGATAAATTTGAAGTAGCTCAACAAAATTTTTTCGAATTTACGGAAGATTTTTTGAAGTCGCCGCTTATCCATGAATTACAGCGAGAAATCATTTTATTAAAAGGTTCACGTAAGTTTCATTTCGAAAAAATTTCTGAAAAGTTGGAATTGGTTGCTTACGAAACTACATTGGAAGTAAATCTGAATGCTTTGATCAACAACTTCAACTATTTTCGTTCCAAGCTCCGTCCCGAAACCAAAGTTATGTCTATGGTGAAAGCTTTTGCTTACGGAAGCGGATCAGTGGAAGTTGCACGAACGCTGCAGCTCCATCATTGCGATTATCTGGCTGTGGCCGTAGCCGACGAAGGAGCCGAATTGCGCAGGGAAGGAATTCGCATTCCAATAGTGGTGATGAATCCGGAAAAAGGTAGTTTTGGAATGATTTTCGAAAATCAACTCGAACCTGAAATCTACAGTTTCAGAATTTTGGAATCTTTTATGGCAGCTGCCGAGAAATTAGGTGTAACCGATTATCCGGTTCATATAAAAATTGACAGCGGCATGCATCGTTTGGGATTTGAACCTCATGAAATTGCTCCTTTGATTGAACGTCTGAAAGTGCAGAACAACCTGAAAGTGCGCTCGGTATTTTCACATTTGGCAGGAGCCGACGAAAAACGTTTCGATGATTTTACACGACATCAGGTAAAAGTTTTTACCGAATGTGCCGATTTGTTCGCCCAATCGTTTGAACATCCTATTATGAGGCATATTCTCAATTCTGCAGGGATTGAACGTTTTCCCGAGTTTCAATTTGATATGGTACGTTTGGGAATTGGACATTATGGCATCAGTGCGTTGCCCGATGTTAAATTGGAACCTGTTTGTGCGCTGAAATCTATTATTTTACAGATTAAAAATGTAAAAAAAGGGGAAACGGTTGGTTATAGTAGAAAAGGAATTGTCAATGAAGACAAACAAATTGCCGTTATTCCTGTTGGTTATGCCGATGGCTTTGACAGAAAATTGGGAAATGGCGTTGGCGAAGTCCTCATCAACGGGAGGCGTGCGAAAGTGATTGGTAATGTATGTATGGATTTGACAATGGTTGATATTACCGGAATTGACGCAAAAGAAGGAGATTCGGTTGAAATATTCGGCAACAACCTTTCTGTTAACGAAGTTGCCGAAAAATTAAAAACCATTCCCTACGAAGTGTTGACAAGCGTTTCCAAACGAGTGAAAAGAGTTTATTTTCAGGAATAAAGGTCAACTTTTTTGTGGGTTTAAGCTGAAATTTAATTTTATTTTAAGAAATCGATGATCATTATTTTTGTACAAGATACTACTGTTTCTGTTGCACTTTTGCAAAGTGTTGTTGCATTATCCAAACAGTTAAAAAAACAATGTGGTATTCTTTGTATGGCGAATAATGCCGATATGGTTTCAGTTTACGAAAATCATTATAGCGAATTTTTAAAACAAAACGGATTTGCGGATGTATCAGTATTTGTAAAACAAGCGCATCCCGGACAGCTTGCAGAATTTTGCGAACAGTTGGAAGCTTCTTTTCTTTTTTTTCAGTTGAACAAAGAATCTTTCCGTCATCTTCGTCAGTCATTGACTTTTTGTCGTGATTTGCGCATACCGTATCTGTTTTTCAAAAATTCCTTTTCGGTGCTTAATTTAGACAAAGTTGTTGTTCCTGTTGGTTTTCTGGAAGAAGAAATTGAAAAAGCACAATTTGTTTCTGCTTTCGGCAGATTCTGCGGATCTGAAATCATGTTGCTGCCTGCCAACGATTATGGTTCTAAAGCAGCCTCAACAACCGATAAAATGAAAACGATTCTTGACAAGTTTCAATTGACCTATACAGTCGAAAAGGCGCAATCGGACAGCTTCAAAGTAGACAGAGAAGCGATAGAAAAAGCAGTTAAAATTGAAGCAGATTTAGTCATTATTTCAGCTTCCAGAGAGTATGGATTGGATGATATCCTTTTTGGCCCTAAAGAATTGCATTTGATAAAAAAATCTCCTGTGCCGATTTTGCTGGTTAATCCGCGAAGCGATCTGTATGCGCTATGCGACTGAAAAAGACACAGAATTTATCTTAAAAAAAGTTCACCAAAAAATTCGGGGCGGTGGAAATCGGGTTTTTCGGTTTGTATGGGATTCCAGCTTAAATAATGTGGCGATTCCGTTCCATCAGCACATTTATAAAAATTTCCCAGCATTTTTTCAGGTAAATCATTTGGGTCGATGCCCATCAGTTTGAAGGGAATTTTAACAGTCAATTCCCATTCGAAATTTCCTTTTATTTCCTCAAAAGGCTGAGGCACGATGGAAGGAAATCTTTCTATGGATTTCATTTCTGCTACTGAGAAAGGTTCAACTTCTTCATTTCTCCCTTTTCGGCGTGAAGCCGAGCAAGTTCCAATGCAGTTGAATTCAAAGTTTGTATATTTTGCACTTTCAACAGGCTTGCAAAAGAATTCCACACAACTGTCTTCGTAAACAGGTTCCTGGTCGTGTGAGTAAATAGCACGCAGTGCATTGCAAAAGACAAAGAATTTGATAAAAACAGCTTCTTTTGATCGCGCCATGTGGAAATAGGCAATGGGTTTATAAGGAAAGTCTTTTGCCCAGTTTTGCGATTCAATGGCTGCTTTCGTTCCGTTCCTTTCCAGTATTTCGCTTGCCGTTGTTATGTCTGCTTTATCTAAATCCGGAATATATCCGATATGCAATGATTTCATAAAATTGTTTTTTCAAAAAATTTTTTCTTTGCAAAGATAACTTTCTTTTTAAACAAATCAATTTCAAAAATTGTTTCGGAAATTGAGATCTCATTTTCTTTTGCATAAAGCAAATTGATATGCTGGAAGTTCAGACATCGGCATTCTAAAATGTCAGAAAATTGTATTACTTTTGTGAAAAATTTCGGAATGAAATAAAATTGGTTCATTTCATTGGAAATGAGTATTTTTTGTTGTGAAAATTGACGTTTATAAACCACAACTGTTCTTTGTAAAAATTTTTTTCTGAATAACATGAGCAAATTATCCGTTACTTGTTTAATAATGGATAAAGGTTATTTATAGAATGATAAGTTGGTAAAAAAAATTAGAAAAAATTTTAATTATATATTTGTTTTTCTGTGTATTACCAACATTTTTAATATAAAATCAGACAATTATGAAAGTATTGAAATTTGGCGGGACTTCGGTAGGTTCGGCACAGCGCATGAAAAACGTTGCAAAACTGATTTGCAATGGCGAGAAAAAAATTGTGGTTTTGTCGGCTATGTCCGGGACCACCAACAGCTTGCTTGAAATTGCGGATTATTTTTACAAAAGTAATCTTGACGGAGCTTTGGAACATATCATTACGCTCGAAAACAAATATAGGGATGTGGTGGAAGAATTGTTGACAACCGAAGAAAAACGGCAGGAAGCCCGTTCTATTCTTTCGTCACATTTCGATTATCTGCGGTCGTTTGCCAAATCGGTTTTTACCATTTTCGAGGAAAAAGCCATTGTTGCACAGGGAGAACTACTTTCTACCTCACTTTTTCAACTTTATCTCGAAGAAATTGGTGAAAATTCCATACTACTGCCGGCGCTTGAATTTATGCGTATCGACAAAAACGCAGAACCGGACAATGCTTATATCAAACAACATTTAAATGATTTGTTGGAAGCTCATCCCGGTCATGAAATTTATCTTACGCAAGGATTTATTTGCCGGAATGCCTATGGAGAAATAGATAATCTGCAAAGAGGTGGAAGCGACTATACAGCTTCTCTGATTGGCGCTGCGGTAAATGCCGAAGAAATTCAAATCTGGACGGATATTGATGGCATGCACAACAACGATCCGCGTTTTGTGGAAGGAACCAAACCTATTCCCATGCTTCATTTTGAAGAAGCTGCCGAATTGGCTTACTTTGGTGCAAAAATTCTTCATCCCACTTGTATTTTGCCCGCTAAGTTGGCTAATATTCCCGTTCGGTTGCTGAATACGATGGAACCTGAAGCCTCCGGTACGCTCATTTCGACACGGATGAACAAGGGAAAAATTGAAGCTGTGGCTGCGAAGGATGGAATTACGGCAATAAAAATTCAATCAGGCAGGATGTTGATGGCTTATGGTTTTCTTCGTAAGGTGTTCGAAATTTTTGAATCCTACAAAACGCCTATCGATATGATTACTACTTCCGAAGTAGGCGTTTCGGTTACAATTGACAACACGAAAAAGCTCGACGAAATTGTCAACGATTTGAAAAAACTTGGAACGGTAACCGTTGACCACGATATGGTGATTATATGTGTAGTTGGCGATCTCCCTTTTGAAAACGTCGGTTTTCAGTCAAAGGTTGTTGGTGCATTAAAAGATATACCCTTGCGAATGATTTCTTATGGAGGCAGCAATTACAATATTTCATTTTTGATAAAGGCTGAAGACAAGAAACACGCTTTAAACGCATTGAGTCAGGCTCTTTTCAGTGAAGAATAACAATTTCCATATTCGAAAAGAGAACGAGTTCTATATTTTTATTTGATTATGATTAAAGCAAAATATCCGGTCGAAAAATTTTTACAACTGCAAACGCCTTTTTATTATTACGATATGGACATCCTGCGGCAAACGCTTCAGGAAGTGAATCGACAAGTTCAGAAAAGAAACTACGTGGTACATTATGCCGTGAAGGCCAATGCAAATCCCGTGTTGCTTCGTGAAATTAAAAATGCCGGTTTTGGGGCCGATTGTGTGAGTGGAGGAGAAATAAATGCTGCCATTAAAGCCGGATTTCCGAAAGAAAAAATAGTTTTTGCCGGAGTTGGAAAAGCCGACTGGGAAATTAATCTGGCATTGGATCAAGATATTTTCTGTTTTAACGTTGAGTCGATTCCCGAAATGGAAGTGATCAACCAATTGGCTGCCGCCAAAAACAAAACGGCATCCATTGCGTTGCGCATCAATCCCAATGTAAATGCCCATACTCACCAATATATTACAACCGGGCTTAACGAAAACAAATTCGGTATTAATCTTTCTGATTTGGATACAGTTCTGGATTTGCTGCCGCAGTTGAAGAATTTAAAATTAATTGGTATTCATGCACATATTGGTTCTCAAATTACCGATATGACCTCTTTTCAGAGTTTATGCGTGCGAATCAACGAAATTCAGCAGTATTTTTTCCAACGTCACATTATGTTGGAACATATCAATGTGGGTGGCGGTTTGGGTATTAATTACGAACATCCCAATCATTTCCCGATTCCCGATTTTGAAAATTATTTCAATGTTTTCAGCGAACATTTGAATCTTCAGCCGCATCAGACGCTTCATTTCGAACTGGGACGTGCCATTGTTGCACATTGTGGAAGTTTGATTTCGAAAGTGCTTTATGTAAAACAAGGAGCTACCAAAAAGTTTGTTATTCTTGATGCCGGTTTCACAGACCTTATTCGTCCGGCTTTGTATCAGGCTTATCATCGCATTGAAAATTTGACTTCCGATTTGCCGGAAGAAGAATATGATGTTGTGGGACCTATTTGTGAATCATCCGATACTTTTGCAAAGAACTATTCTTTGAATGGAACACGCAGAGGCGATTTGGTTGCGTTGCGTTCTGCCGGAGCCTACGGTGAAATAATGGCTTCACAATATAATTTACGCTCTTTACCGAAAGCTTACACGTCTGATGAAATCAGTGCATTGTAAATTTTTCAGGGTACATGTCTTTTTATGGGTTGATTAATTTTTTCACAAAAAAATAAAAGAAAACCAATCGGCATTCAATTTTGAAAATACGCTTACCCAAATGACAGAAATATTCGGATTCTCCCTTCCTTTGCTGACACTCGTTTTATTATGCGGACTGTTTCTGGTTTTTTGTTATCAGATGTATTTTTATTGCCGTTATATCAATGGCATTATTCGTTACAGGAACAAAATCAGAAAGGGGAAAGTTACTTTTCTGGATGAAAAACCTGGCGTTTCCATTATTATTTGTTCTAAAAATGAAGCCGATAAATTAAAAGAATTTCTGCCGGCAATTCTTGAACAGGATTATCCCAATTTTGAGGTGATAGTGGTGAACGATGGATCAACCGACGAAACCGACATGTTGCTGATTGATTTGTTGAAAAAATATCCTCGCTTGCGTACCACTTTTGTGCCAATGGAAGCAACCAATTTAAGTACAAAAAAATTAGGGATTTCTTTGGGTATCAAGGCGGCTAAAAATGATTTTCTTCTTTTTACGGATGCCGATTGTCAACCCAAAAGCCAAGACTGGATTACGTTAATGGTGAGAAATTTTGTTCCTAAAGTTGAATTTGTTCTCGGATATGGAGCTTATTTTCACCGGAAAGGACTGCTGAACAGACTTATAAATTACGACACTTTTTTCATTGCTTTGCAGTACATGGGAATGGCGGTAGCGGGCAAACCATACATGGGAGTGGGAAGAAATTTGGCCTATCGTAAAACTACCTTTTTGCATCACAACGGATTTTCTGAAAGTTTGGGATTGATTTCGGGCGATGATGATTTATTTGTGAACAAAACTGCCACCAAAAACAATACAAGGGTTGAAATTTCGCCCGAAAGTATCACTTTCTCCGAGCCAAAAACTACATGGAAAAGCTGGTATTCGCAAAAAGCCAGGCATTTATCCGTTTCTCCTTCTTATACATGGCAAAGTAAGCTGATACTTTTTATGGAACCTTTTACACGTGGTTTGTTTTATCTCATTTGCCTCGTTTTGTTGCTGCAAGGTAATTGGCTGCTTTCTTTGACGGTTGTCGCCATTTTTTTAATTCGTTATCTTACGCAACTTTTTATTGTCAATCGCACGGCAAAGCATTTTAAGGAACGAAGGTTTGTCCTGCTTTTACTAATTTTTGACATTTTTCTTCCCTTCATCACGCTTAGTATTTTTATCACGGGCAATGCTTCCCGAAAAAAGAACAAAAAGTGGTGATTTATTCAAAAAAAAATTTTTTTCAGGCTTTGAAAAGAGTAAAATGAACCTTGCCGTACTTTCGTGTTTCCATGAAATGGGGATGCTGCGAAAAGTTGTATTTGGCTGAATGTTCGAGAATGAAAATTCCTTCCGATTTCAGCAATTGTTGTGCGAAAATCATGTCAGGAATTTCTTTCAAATTATCCAGCATATAAGGTGGATCGGCAAAAATCAAATCAAATCGGGAAGCTGTATGGGTGAGATATTTAAAAACATCGGTTTTCAGTAAAATCAGGTTGTCGATTTCAAGTTTTTCGATAATTTTTTTAATAAAAAGGCATTGTTTTGCGTTGTTCTCAATACTTATGACTTGACGACAACCTCTCGAAACAAATTCAAAACCAATGCTGCCCGTTCCGGCAAATAAATCGAGCACGTCAATGTCTTCAAAATCGATTTTGTTGTTCAAAACATCAAACAATCCTTCCTTGGCAAAGTCGGTGGTGGGGCGAGCCGAAATGTCAACCGGTGCATAG
>JAAYUQ010000086.1 GCA_012517575.1 Bacteroidales bacterium
CTCCAAGTCAATGGGTAAACTGTTTTTTGGAAATGCTGGAAGTTGTCCCTGAAAAATTTCATCCTTCGTAGTTCAAAGTCGGGTGGTTGTCAAGGTGATTTTTTTTGGTTTGGTGTCGTCTTTTAAGCTGCCGCATAACGTCTTATTTACGCTATAAATATATAACTTTAGTAAATACAAAATTTAAAACTTGTAATAATCACTTTTAGCTTGCTTTTACCATAAATCCCCACAAATATACTCAACAATTTTAATCATTCAAAACAAATAATTAAAAAAATTAATCTTTTGTTGAATTGATTGAATTATTGGAAAGTAAAAAGATAAAATTCATTCATTTTACTGCCAAACGCCAGGAATAGGGGCGTGGCAAAACATACATTTGCCTTCGTTAATGAAATTTTTGTTAACGGTGAAACCGGTTCGTTCGATTAGCAATTTTTGGCAGGAAGGACAGACGGTATTTTCATATCCAAGCGTAGGAACATTTCCCACATAAACATATTTCATCCCGGCAGTTTGGGCAATTTCACGTGCGGCAAGCAATGTTTTTATGGGAGTTGGCGGTAAATTGGGCAACTGATGGGCAGGGAAAAAACGACTGAAATGCAACGGCGTATCTTCAAATCCGTTATCCACCAACCATTTGCACATGCTTGTGATCATTTCTGCCGAATCGGAATAAGTGGGAACAATCAGATTGGTAATTTCCAGCCACACGCCTTGCTCTTTCAGCGTTTTCAAGGTTTTTAAAACAGGTTCCAGACTGCCGCCGGTGAGTTTTCGGTACAAATGTGTGTCGAAACATTTCAAGTCGATGTTGGCGGCATTCAAAAAGGGACACAAATCCTGCAGCGGTTTTTCGTTGATATAACCATTAGAAACAATCACCGTTTTAATGTTCTTTTCATGTGCTAGTTTTGCCGTGTCAAAAACATATTCGTAAAATACGGTTGGTTCGGTATAGGTGAAGGCAATACTAGGAATATTGTTTTCGCCGGCTAATTCCATAACAGCTTCCGGCGGCAAATCATAGGCTCTCAATTTCTGCGGAGAACTTTGAGAGATTTCCCAATTTTGACAGTTCAAACATTTGAAGTTACATCCGGCAGTAGCCAACGAAAGGATTTTTGATCCAGGCAGGAAATGAAACAAAGGTTTTTTTTCAATTGGATCGACATTCAAGGAGCACGGATTGCCGTAAGCAAGGGTATAAAGAACTCCGTTGCGGTTTTGACGCGTATGGCAAAGGCCGGTTTTTTCTTCGTACAAGACGCATTGATGAGGACAGAGCAAGCATTTTACCGCTCCGTTCTCCAGTGGTTGCTGATACAGCGCCGGTCGAATTAGGTTTGAAGCTAAAAAAGTCTCCATGATGAAACCATCTTAAAAAATGCTTTTCCAGGAAATATTTCTTCAAAAATATCGAAATTTCTTATTTAAAACAATTTTTTGTTCAATCTCATCCACGTATGAATTTGATTGTAAAAAATCAATTTCAATAATAAAAAATTTAGTCAGGTGCCGATTTGGAAAACCAATTCATTAAAAAGAAAAAGTTTTATTGGCTATTCGTTGAAATTGAGGTAATAATCAATGTTTTCTTTGATTAATATATCAATGGGAACATAATTGATTCTGTTTATTTTTCGGTTGAAAATCAGATGGTAACTCATATCTCTTATTGAGCAATAGGCTTGTTTTTCGGGACGTTGCGCAATCAGATATGAAACAATATCCTCTTTCAGATAAGTAATGTTTTCTTCCAGCACGTCGTAGCCAATTAGTTTGATTTCAGGGTGAGAGAGAATTTTGAAATATTTTGCCAGCCGATGCACTTTCGAGTTAAACGTTATGGCTGCTTGTATTCCCTGACATTCATCAAATATTTTCTGTAATAATTTTATGTTTCTTTCGTCGTCGTCTTCAAAAATTTCGACCGATAATAATTCAGTGGTGTCGTTCAACCGATTTTCTTCCATGTAACGCAAAAACCCTTTTTTGCGATTTTCCGTTTGAATGGCGCCGGAACTGCCTTTTCGAAAAGTATGAAGAATCAGTATTCTGCTGTTGGGTGGTAGAGATTGAAACAGCAATTTTCCGCCAATGTATCCACTAAGGGACGAATGCTGGCCATAATAGGCGATAAAGTCGGCATCTTCTATCATGGAATCGATAAACGAAAAAGGTATATTCTTTTCTGAAAGCTGATGCGTGAACTCCAACGTTTCTTGCCTGAAAACCGGCGACATAATCACAGCATTGGGTTCGTATTTCATTACTGTTTTGGCGGCTTCCACAAACGAACTGCTGTCAAACTGATTGAAATACTCTATCAGCACTTCCACCTTGTAATTTTCAAACTCTTCGGCTGCCTGTCGAAACCCTTTTTCTATGCTTTCCCAATATTCTCCTTTTTGATAAGCGGGGAAAAGGCAAATAAACCGGTAACTTTTTTTGGAAGCCAGCGAGCGTGCCAATAAATTGGGCGAATAATTTATTTCTTCCAATACTTTATTTACTGCCTTTCGGCTTTTTTCTGAAACAATACCTCGTTGATGAAGCACACGGTCAACAGTGCCGGCTGATACACCTGCCATTCTGGCGATGTCCTTGATGCGTATTTTGCCTTTCGCTTTTTCCATATCTTTCTTTTTAATTGTTATTTTGTGTACGTGCACAAAATAAATCTGTCCAAAATTAAAATAAATTTTTGATAATGTGAAATTGTTTTGTATTTTTGCTCACAAATCAGAAAATATTTTTGAGACCATTTTTCGGTTGCATGATTTGATTTTTCTTTATGGTAACTTGAGAAATTTTGGTCTCAATTTTTAATGTCCAGAATGTTTTTTGTTTTATAATTAATTGAAGCAAAGGTAATAAAACTAATTTCAAAATATTCGTCTTCCAAAATTTTTTATCCGGATATTTTTTCGGATGAAATAAATAGCACAATAGACTAAAAATTATTTTGAAAGTGAACATAAAAGCATTAATTTTGGTCGACCAATTATATTATTAACAATTAATAAAGGAGACTGAAAAATGAGCAAAAAAATTGTAACATTTGGAGAAGTAATGCTTCGTTTGGCAACGCCGGGATACGAAAGATTCAGTCAGGCTACTCAGTTTAGCGCAACTTTTGGCGGAGGAGAAGCCAATGTGGCAGTTTCGCTGGCCAATTACGGAATGGAAACAGAGTTTGTTACACGTTTGCCGCAAAATGAAATTGCCGAATCGTGCATTATGGATTTACACAAGCACAATGTGGGTACACATTATGTTTTACGGGGCGGCGAGCGCATGGGAATTTATTTTCTGGAAACCGGTGCAGTAGCGCGAGGAAGTAAAGTAATTTACGATCGGGCTCATTCTTCTATCGCCGAAATTCAGCCGGGCATGATAAATTGGCGGGAAGTACTGAAAGATGCCGATTGGTTTCACTGGACAGGCATTACTCCGGCCATTTCGCAAGGCGCTGCCGATGTTTGCCTCGAAGCCGTAAAAGTGGCCAATGAATTGGGTGTAACGGTATCAACAGATTTGAATTTCAGAAAAAATCTTTGGAAATACGGGAAATCCGCTTCCGAAATAATGCCCGCGCTGGTGGAAGGATGTGATATTATTCTCGGAAATGAAGAAGATGCAGAAAAAGTTTTTGGTATCAAGCCGGAAAATTTTGATGTTTCCCGTACTGGTGGAGAAATTGATTCTGCCGAATTTGAATCTGTTTGTCAACAGTTAATGAAAAAATTTCCACGCGCTAAAAAAGTGATTATTACTTTGCGCGGTTCCATCAATGCCAATCACAATACATGGGGTGGTGTACTCTACAGTGATGGAAAACTCTATCAATCGAAACGTTACGACATAACGCATATTGTGGACAGAGTGGGTGGCGGCGATTCTTTCATGGGCGGACTGATTTATGGCTTATTGACCTATGAAGGAAACGATCAGAAAGCGTTGGACTTTGCTGTGGCTGCTTCGTGCCTGAAACATACCATTTATGGCGATTACAACCTGGTTACCGTGAAAGAAGTGGAAGCATTGATGAGTGGAGATGAAAGCGGTAGAGTTTCCCGGTAAAATTCTTGAAATTATTGAAAATTTTAATAATTAAATACTGAATAAAATCATGCAATTCAATAAAATAGATGTACTCAAGACAATGAATGATACCGGAGTGGTGCCGGTGTTTTACCACAGCAGCCCAGAAACAGCCAAAAGTGTAGTAAAAGCTTGCTATGAAGGCGGAATCAGAGCTTTTGAATTCACCAACAGAGGAGAATTTGCTCACGAAGTTTTTGGCGAACTGGTAAAATTTGTTCAAAAAGATTGTCCCGATATGATTATGGGTGTCGGTTCGGTAATCGATGCGCCCACAGCAGCACTGTATATTCAGATGGGAGCCAATTTTGTGGTAGGTCCTTTGTTTAATCCCGATGTGGCGAAAGTGTGCAACCGTCGTTTGGTTCCATATATGCCTGGATGCGGTTCGGTTTCCGAAATTGGACTTGCGCAGGAAGCAGGCTGCGATGTATGCAAGGTTTTTCCGGGAGAAGTTTTGGGACCGGCTTTTGTAAAAGCCCTAAAAGCGCCCCTGCCCTGGTCGAATTTGATGGTTACTGGCGGTGTAAAACCCGAAGAAAGCAATTTGAAAGGATGGTTTGATGCCGGTGTGATGTGCGTAGGAATGGGATCAAATTTGTTCCCTGCGGAAAAAATAAGGTCTTCCGATTGGGAAGCTGTTACAGACTTATGCAGAGAAACTTTACACTTGATAAAACAAATTCGGAAAAACAATAAATAACTTATTTTACAAAGAAGCTAATATCATAAAAACAAAAGAAAATGGAACAGAGAACTCAGAAAATGTCAAACTTCAGGTGGACAATTGTCACACTATTGTTTTTTGCTACCGCAATCAATTATTTGGACAGGCAGGTTCTTTCCCTGACGTGGAAGGATTTCATTGCTCCCGAATTTCATTGGACGAATACTCATTATGGCACCATTACTTCGTTATTTTCGTTGTTTTATGCCGTAGGGATGTTGTTTGCCGGTAGAATTGTAGATAAGTTAGATACCAAAAAGGGTTTTCTGTGGGCAATAGGAATATGGTCATTAGGAGCGGTTTTACATGCTTTTTGTGGAATAGCCACTTCAGGAATTATTGCAGGTAAATGGTTGGTAGGTTTTGCGGGAGCGAAGGAAGCCATTGCTTCAGTAAATAATATTTCGATGGTGCTGAATGTGAGTGTAACTTTATTCATATTTGCCCGTTTAGTGCTTGCAATCGGAGAATCGGGCAACTTTCCGGCTTCTATCAAATCGGTTGCAGAATATTTTCCAAAGAAAGACCGTGCTTTTGCCACCAGCATTTTTAATGCCGGATCGACCGTCGGAGCATTGGCTGCGCCGGTTGTTATTCCGGTTATTGCCGAAAAGTGGGGCTGGGAAATGTCATTTATCATTATCGGAGCTTTGGGTTTTATTTGGATGGGATTTTGGGCATTTTTCTATAAAAAACCCGAAGTACATCCAAAAGTAAATGAACTTGAATTGGATTACATTCATTTGGATCATGCCGATGAGGCTGCCGTGAATCCTAATGCCAATACTGAAAACGAAAAAAAGCTCAGCTTCAAACAGTGTTTTAAATTTAAACAAACATGGGCTTTTGCTTTTGGAAAATTTATGACGGACGGCGTTTGGTGGTTTTATCTTTTCTGGACTCCGGCTTACCTGAGTTCTGTTTATGGACTGAAATCTTCTGATCCAAGAAGTCAGTTGGCTATATTTGTGCTTTATGCTATTACACTGTTGTCTATTATTGGAGGCTGGCTCCCTACTTATTTTGTCGATAAGAAAGGTATGCATCCTTATGCCGGAAGAATGAGAGCCATGTTGATTTTTGCATTTTTCCCTTTATTGGCGCTTTTTGCGCAGCCATTGGGTCATATTTCTTACTGGCTACCTATTATCATCATTGGTATAGCGGGGGCAGCTCATCAATCGTGGTCGGCCAATATTTTTTCTACCGTCAGCGATATGTTTCCTAAAAGCGCTGTAGCTACAGTTACCGGCATTGGAGGGATGGCCGGGGGAATTGGATCCATGTTTATCAACAAGGCATCTGGTGCTTTGTTTGACTTTGCCGGGCAGACCCAAATGTCATTTCTGATTTTTAAGGGCGAAGAAGCGGGCTATTTTATTGTTTTTTCTTTCTGTGCAGTAGCGTATCTCATTGGTTGGGTGGTGATGAAAGCCCTGGTTCCAAAATATTCTCCCATAACTGATTTGTAAATGATTATTAAGTAAACACAAAAGAGCGCCCAGCAAAGCGCTCTTTTGTGTTTGTAATTATTGTTTTCTGTCAATGAAAAGGAAATTGGTTCTCTATAGAAATTATTCAGAATCAATGTTGGAAGAAAAGCAAAAGTCTTGCTAAACTTACTGATTGACAAATGCTACTGTGGCACAGGCTATCATGCCTGCAGTTTCGGTACGAAGCCGGCTGCTGCCCAGAGAAACAGGTTCATAACCTTCTTCAATGGCTTTTTCCACTTCGTCCGGACTAAAATCACCTTCTGGCCCAATGAGGATGGCTACTTTTGATGACTTGCGAACCAGATTTTTAAGTAATTTTTTTTCTTTTATTCTGATACAAGTGTTTGTTTCGACTTCATCGTAGCAATGAGCTATAAATTTTTGTTCGGCTGAAATTTTTTTTATTGCTTCTTCATAGCTACAAAGCGGATGCAATAGCGGAAAGTTGGCTTTTATAGATTGTTTGGACGCAGCAACTATGATTTTTTCAAGCCGCTCGGGTTTGACAATTTTTCGTTCCGAAAATCGACAAATAATTGGAGTTATTTCATGAACGCCTATTTCCGTAGCTTTTTCGATAAACCATTCGAAACGTTCTATGTTTTTGGTTGGAGCAATGACAATATGGAGTTGATAATTCGTGTTACCTGCATCGGGAAGAATTTCCGAAATCTCAAATTCACAATGTCGACTTTCGGGTAAAGTAATAGTTGCCAGAAAACAGCCACCTTTACCATCAACCACCATGATTTTATCTCCTTTCTGTAAGCGAAGGACTTTTATGGCATGCTGCGATTCCTCTTCGGGCAATATATTGCTAAAAGTTGCATCTGGAGCATAAAATACAGTCATGGTGCGATATGAACCTTCAATTAACAAATGAGTGGGAAAATTTTAAAAACAGCCATAAAAATGTAAAAAGAGAAAAGGTTTTGATTTATTATTTGCCGTAAATTTCTCCTTTTGCTGCCAGCAAGGTGTTTTTCATAAGCGAAACACGTGTCATAAGTCCAACCCCGCCAGGCACCGGCGTAATGTAGGATGCTTTGGTTGCCACATCATTAAAGTCGACATCTCCTTTCAGTTTGAAGCCCGATTTGGTTTCTGTTGAAGGCACTCTTGTTGTTCCAACATCGATGATTACAACGCCATCCTTTACCATGTCGGCTTTCAAAAATTCCGGTTGTCCCAGTGCAGCAACAATAATATCGGCTTCCCGGCAAATTTCTTTCAGATTTTGGGTGCGACTGTGGCATACGGTAACGGTGGCATCGCCCGGATAACCTTTTTGCATTAACAGCATGGCAGTGGGTTTGCCTACAATATTGCTTCTGCCGATGACAACGCAATTTTTCCCGCAGGTTTCAATTTGGTAACGTTTTAGCAATTCCATGATACCGGCAGGAGTAGCCGAAATATAGCAAGGCAATCCAATGGACAATCGCCCGACATTGATGGGATGGAAACCATCCACATCTTTTCGGTAATCAATGGCTTCGATAATTTTTTGTTCCGAAATATGTTTGGGCAAAGGCAATTGAACTATGAATCCATCTACGTCGGAGTCTCTATTCAGGCGGTCAACTTCTTCCAATAACCTTTCTTCGGTAACATCTTCTTCGAAGCGTATCAAAGTGGATTGAAATCCACAAGTTTCGCAATCTTTTATTTTACCGGCTACGTATGATTCACTGCCGCCGTCGTGTCCCACAATAATGACTGCCAAATGAGGTCTTTTCATGCCAGCCTCCATCATTCGTTTTACTTCTTCCGCTATTTCAGTTTTTATTTGCTCCGAAATGAGCTTACCATCCAATAGTTTGTACATGTACAGATTAATATAAAAGTATTCTTGTTTGACTATCTGAAATTTTCGTACAAAAATACCGTTTTTTGACCAATTTCAGAAAACTTGTGCCAACTATCTATGACAAATGGTTTGTTGAGTTTTGGTATCGAAATTTTTATAACTATATTCAGGAAAACTGATTTTCAGTATTTTAAATAAAAATTTTCTGTTATAACTTGGCAGAAAACTTTTTAGGGTAGCAACTTTTGTAATAATCGAAATAGAAAAATTCAAATAAAATCATAAAACAGAATGAATCACCTCCCATGAAGTTTTCATCAGGTCAGGAATACGGTCGGGAAGATAAGGCGTTACCTCAATAGGCTGATGAATAATCATTTCTATAACGCCGGGTTTAACTTTGAAACTTGTTTTTGATAATCGTTCAAAACTTCCTTTGATGGTAACAGGGACAATGGGAAGTGCCAAGTCGGCAGCAATTTGGAAAGCACCTTTTTTGAATTTTCTCATTTGTCCGTTGGAGGAGCGTGTTCCTTCAGGGAAAACAACTATGGAATTCCCCTTTTTCAGTTGTTTTTTAGCTTTTTCGATGCTGACTTTTGCAGCATGAGCATTGGAACGGTCAACGAAAATATGTCCGGCCATTTCGCTGGCCAATCCTACAAAAGGAACTTTTCGGAGTTCTTTTTTCATAATCCATTTGAACCGAACCGGAAGCCAGCCATAAATTACAAAAATATCGAACATGCTTTGATGATTGGCAGCAAAAACGTAAGATTTTCCTCTTTCGATTTTTTCCAGTCCCTTCACTTTCACTTTTATGAAGAATAGTGCGCATGTGGCTTTCGACCACCATCGCGCTGGCAAATATGAAATATTACTGTTCGGGAAAATCGGCGACAGAATAATGGTAAAGATACATGTCAGCAACGTTAAAACAATTTCAATGGGAACGCAGATAATCCATTGATATACAGAGAATAAGCAATTTTTAATTTTCATGCTGTGTAATTTTTTGAAATAAAGAAAAATCGATCAATGAATTTTAAAATCCAACGTTTTTTAGAATTTTTTATGTTGAAATAAATTATGCTAAAAAGAATTTTCACTGCAAAGATATATGTTTCCTGCACGAATAAAAAACACCATTAATTCAACAAACAATATTGCTCAATTGTTTATTTAAGCTTTATTTTACGGGCCTGACTAACAAACAGTCCACCCACTACAATCGCTATACCCATCCATTTAAGCGTGGTTAATTGTTCATTTAAAAATATCCAGGAAAAAACAGCTGTAAATACCGGTATCAGATTGGTAAAAACATTGCTGCGAGCTACTCCGATTCGTCTCACCACCCTTGCAAAAAGGACATAAGCTATTACCGAAGCGAAAATGGACAGCATAAGTAAAGCTTCAATGGAAGAACGTGTAAAATGTAAAGTTGAAAAATAGGAATAATCGGTCAATAGAGAAGTAGGAACAAAAAACATCAATCCGAAAAGGCTTTGATAAAGAATAATGTTCAAGGTGTAATACTGAATGGAAATTTTTTGCAGAACAACGGCATAACAAATGGCTGAAAAAACGGCAAAAAAGAGTAAAACTATGCCGAGTGGTTGCACATGGAAATTGCCGCTTGGTTCAAAGATAACCAGAAAAACACCGGAAAGCGACAGAATTATTCCGGCAACATTGAACCAACCTATGCGTTCTCTCAGAATCAAAAAAGCCAGCAGAGGAGAGAAAACAGGAATGGTGGAAATAATAACCGAAGCCAGCGTGGATGAAACCATCGTCAAACCGAAAGTTTCGCCAATATAATACAGGTAGGGTTCAAAAAGTGCAAGCAGCAAAAACCATTTCAAATCTTTTTTCTGAATTTTCTGAAAGCGTCCTGAAAGTAGCGAAACGAGTAACAATAGCACCGAAGCAATGATTAATCGGCAGGTTATCAGCATCATGGGACGAAAGGAAGTCAATGCTGCTTTTGTCCAGATAAATGAGAAAGCCCAAATAAGCATGGCTGCGACAATGGAAACATATAAACCCAATGATTTGAATCTTGACATATATTTACGAATCAACTTATAGTTTAAAATTTTGTTTTCTTGCTTTGACAAAGAATTTTTAATCAAATTTCAGTCAAAAATTATTGTGTATATCAAAAAAGATTATTACTTTTGCCTTCGCTTTTTGAAAGCAATATGAAATTCTTCCTTAGCTCAGTCGGTTAGAGCATCTGACTGTTAATCAGAGGGTCCTTGGTTCAAGTCCAAGAGGAAGAGCAAAACCACCGAAAAGGTGGTTTTTTTGTTTGTATGCTTTTTATCCTGCCCAACCTTCCCGATCCAGATTTCTGTAATTAATGGCTTCGGCAATATGATAAGGCAAAATTTTTTCCGAATCGTCCAAGTCGGCAATAGTTCTGGAAACTTTTAAAATTCTGTCGTAAGCGCGTGCCGACAGATTCAGTCGCTGCATGGCATTTTTCAATAATTCCAATCCTTCCTTGTCAGGTACGGCGAACATGCGTTGTAGTTTGGTAGTCATTTGCGCATTGCAGTAAACGCCATCGATATCACGAAAGCGTAGTTCCTGAATTTGACGTGCTTTGATAACCCTTTCTCGGATTTGTGCGCTGCTTTCGGCATCCCTTTTTTCGGAAAGTTTTTCAAAAGGCACGGGGACAATTTCGATGTGAATATCTATTCTGTCGAGAAGCGGTCCCGAAATACGGTTCAAATATTTCTGTACTACTCCCGGAGCGCAGACACATTCTCTTTCGGGATGGTTATAATACCCGCAAGGACATGGATTCATGGCTGCCACCAGCATAAAGCTGGCAGGATATTCAATGGTAAATTTGGCTCTCGAAATACATATTTTTCTGTCTTCCAATGGCTGTCGCAAAACTTCGAGAACAGTTCTCTTAAATTCCGGCAACTCATCCAGAAAAAGAACGCCATTGTGAGCAAGCGAAATTTCTCCGGGTTGAGGAAAAGTACCGCCGCCTACCAGCGCTACATCCGATATTGTATGATGCGGACTTCGGAAAGGTCGCTCGGAAATGAGCGATGTGTTGCTGTCGATATTACCCGCAACGGAATGAATTTTGGTTGTTTCCAGTGCTTCATGGAGAGTCAAAGGCGGTAGAATGGTAGAAATTCTTTTGGCCAGCATGGACTTTCCCGCGCCCGGAGGTCCTATCATGATAATATTGTGTCCACCTGCAGCGGCAACTTCGAGCGCTCTTTTTACATTTTCCTGTCCCTTTACTTCTGCAAAATCTACTTCGGACTGGTTTAAGTTATTGAAAAATTCTTCTCTTGTATTTACCAGCGTAGGTTCGAGTTGATTTTTTCCATTGAGAAAATCGATTACTTCCTTTAAGTTTTCCACGCCATAAACTTCCAAATTATTGACTACGGCGGCTTCACGTGCATTTTGCTTGGGCAGGATAAATCCTTTGAATTTTTCTTCTCGGGCTTTGATAGAAATGGGCAGAACACCTTTTATCGGTTGCAAACTTCCATCCAGCGACAATTCTCCCATAATGACGTAATGTTGAAGCACTTCTGGATTGATTTTTCCATCAGCTGCCAAAATGCCAATGGCCAAAGGCAGGTCGTAAGCTGAACCTTCTTTGCGAATATCGGCCGGAGCCATGTTGACCACAACTTGTTTGTGTGGCATTTTATATCCGATATAATCCAAAGCAGAAGCAATGCGTTCATGACTTTCCTTCACCGCATTGTCAGGAAGCCCTACCAGAAAGAAACGAATCCCTTGATTTACATTGACTTCAATGGTAATAATGGTGGCATTGATACCTTGAACAGCAGCTCCAAAAGTTTTTACCAGCATAAAGAATTTTTTTATGATATAGATTCAGATAATTGTTTTTTAATAGAATGACTTATTTTTTTAGTAGCTTATCTACCGAAGCAGACAGGGTAAACAACTGTTCAAAAAATACTTTTCCTTCCGATACGTGAAATTCCATCGCCAATTTTCCATTAATTCTATTGCTTTTCAGCATGTTCCAATACCATTTGCTTTCAAAATAACTGTCAGAACGAAGAAATGGATTACTCCAGTAAAGATTCCAGCCGTGTTTGTCGTACAGTCTCATTCTCGCATCGCCCCAATAAAGCGTATTGGAAATACCAAATTTTCGGTATTCAATTTCATTTCTGACAACCAAACCGGAAGGCGTAAAAGTCATGTTGTCCACGCCGCGTTCGCGCTCAAAACTCTGCAAAATACCGGCAGCAAAGATGAGTGTATCCAAATGGGTAATAGAAGTTATATCGATGCCAGCCGAAAGATGGGCCAGCAGATTGTCGCAAACGTGAAATTCGGAATTGCGTGGAGACGTATTGGCATAGTGGAACATATAGGACTGAAAATCGGCAAAAAACAAATGATGGCGTTTGTTGGCTGAAGCTCCAATAAAAAACGATTCCCGTTCAGTGGCTGTTTGGTGTCCTGTCCAATCGAGCCAGAGGTTGAAAAAAGAAGTCGGATTGGCAACTTGCCAAAAAAGTCCCTGTAAATTGGGTCGGAAATATCGAATGGAATCTTTAAAAAAGAAATCGGAATAATTGGAAAGAATATTCTGACGTGGAAAAGAGCCAGCACGAAAAAGAGTTTTTTGTGATTGGTACTGATAATAAGCTACCAAATCAATTTTTTCTATGGTTTTTTGAGAACCGGAAA
The DNA here is from genome assembly GCA_012517575.1 of Bacteroidales bacterium. Lineage (GTDB taxonomy): Bacteria > Bacteroidota > Bacteroidia > Bacteroidales > Paludibacteraceae > MVYY01. The sequence continues at coordinate 12,869 of JAAYUQ010000086.1, forward strand.
TGTTTAATAAATCTGCGCCTCCATGTAACGAATTATTTTTGTCCCATTCCACAGCCAGTGCGGGAATTAAATGAACACCTTTCATGGTTTGGTCGATGGTGAGGGTAGAAGAAGAAAATTCGGTGTTGTCAAAAAAATAGTTTAATCCCAATTCACCTTTTAATACTTGACCATAAAGAGAGAAAGGCAAGAATAAGCCAAGCAGAAAAAAAACACGAATTGATCGAACCATAAAATTTTTGCTTTCAAAATTAATTTTAAGCAAAAATACTGATTATCTTTTCAATTTTACCAATAGTCAACAAAAATTTATTTTTCAAAGCAGTTTTTCTCCGGTTCAAGCATCAAAATAATTTTTCTCGGGGAAAAACAGACAAATTATGGAATTTGTAAAGAGACTGTTGGGTTTAAGTATAATTGAAAACTTGGATTTTCACAATGAATTTTATTGTGCTTGACTTCAGCTTTTTATTTTCCCAAGATGATTTTTTTGATTTCGTTCAGTTTATTGAGTGCTTCAACGGGAGTTAAGTTGTTTATGTCCAGATTTTTAATCTCGTCCCTTATTTGTTCCAGCACAGGATCATCAAGTTGAAAAAAGGAAAGCTGGTAACCTTCTCTTTGTTGGGCAATTTTATCAACCGGTTTGGAAATATCGGATTGACGGTTATCCGTTTCGAGCTGTTTAAGTATTTGTTCGGCTCGTTTTACAATACTTTGAGGCATCCCTGCCATTTTAGCCACATGAATACCGAAGCTGTGTTCACTTCCGCCTCGAACCAATTTTCGGAGAAATATCACCTTGTTGTCCACTTCCTTAACCGAAACATTGAAGTTTCTCACCCGCGAAAATGATTTTTCCATTTCGTTCAGTTCGTGGTAATGCGTAGCAAAAAGCGTTTTAGCCTTGTGAGCAGGATGTTCGTGAATATATTCTACAATTGCCCAAGCAATAGAAATACCGTCATAAGTGCTTGTTCCTCTTCCCAGCTCGTCAAAAAGAACCAAACTGCGGGAGGAAAGATTGTTCAGAATACTGGCTGCTTCGCTCATCTCAACCATAAAAGTTGATTCGCCCAAAGAAATGTTATCGCTTGCTCCAACACGGGTGAAAATTTTATCTACTACGCCAATTTTGGCGCTTTCCACCGGCACGAAGCATCCCATTTGCGCCATAAGGGTAATCAGAGCCGTTTGTCGAAGCAAAGCCGATTTTCCGGACATGTTGGGACCGGTGATAATCATGATTTGCTGTCCCGAACTGTCGAGATATACATCGTTGGCAACATAACTTTCACCCAGAGGAAGTTGTTTTTCGATAACCGGATGTCTGCCTTGATGAATTTCCAAAATTTCAGATTCGTTAATTTCGGGACGGACATAATGGTTTTCTTTCGAAACTTTTGCAAAGGAAAGCAGACAATCTAACTGGGCTATCAGGTTCGAGTCGAGTTGAAGAGCCGGAATATATTCGGAAAGACTTAATACCAATTCGTTGAACAAACGGGTTTCAATGTCCGTAATTTTTTCTTCTGCTCCGAGTATTTTCTCTTCATAGTCTTTCAATTCTTCTGTAATATAACGCTCGGCATTTACCAGTGTCTGTTTACGTATCCATGTTTCGGGTACCTTCTCTTTATAAGTATTGCGAACTTCGAGGTAGTAGCCGAAAACATTGTTGAATCCTATTTTTAAGCTCGGAATGCCTGTTGCTTCGCTTTCGCGTTCCTGAATTTTTTGCAGAAAATCTTTTCCTGAGAAAGCCAGTTCTCTCAATTCATCAAGATCGGCATTAACGCCTCTTTTAATAATATTTCCCCGATTGATAAGTATGGGAGGATCGTTTTGAATTTCCTTTTCAATTTTTTCGGAGATAATAGAGCAGGCATTTAATTGGTCGGCAATGGTGCGCAAAGTGATATTTTCAGTGTGGGAACAAAATTGTTTTATTGGTTCTATGGCTTTGAGCGCCGTTTTCAACTGAACCACTTCTCGCGGATTAATTCTGCCGACAGCAATCTTTGACACCAAACGTTCCAAATCGCCTATCAAGGCAATGTTTTGCTCAAGGGCTTCTTTCAACTCAGGATGTTTGAAAAAGTAGTCGACTACATCCAGCCTTTCGTTGATAGATTTTACATTTTTCAGCGGGAAAGCCATCCAACGTTTCAGCAGTCGGCTGCCCATTGGGCTGATGGTTTTATCCAAAACTTCGAGCAAGGTTTTTCCGCCTTCGTTGATAGCTTCAAAAAGTTCAAGATTTCTTACTGTGAATCTGTCGAGCCACACAAAACGATCTTCTTCTATTCGGGAAAGTTGGGTAATATGTCCTGTCTGTTGATGATGAGTCAGGTCGAGATAGTAAAGAATGGCGCCGGCTGCAATCACTCCGTTGGCAAGTCCTTCTACGCCAAAGCCTTTCAAACTTTTTGTTTCAAATTGTTTTAGCAGCCTGTCTTTGGCAGCATCAAGGGTGAATACCCAATCTTCGAGCGGATAGGAGTAAAATTTGGTTCCAAATAAATTTTCAAATTCCTTCTTTTTTGTACGGTCGAAAATAATTTCCTTGGGCGAAAAGCTGTTCAGCAGCTTATCAACATATTCGTTTGTTCCTTCAGCCAGCAGGAATTCTCCGGTAGAAATATCCAGGAAGGCTATACCGGCCTGATTTTTATTGAGATATACACTGGCTAAAAAATTATTTTCCTTGTGGTTGAGAATGGTGTCGTTATAAGTAACGCCGGGAGTTACCAGTTCGGTTATGCCTCTTTTTACAATTTTTTTTGTCAGTTTTGGATCTTCCAGCTGGTCGCAAATAGCTACTCTTTTTCCTGCTCTTACCAGTTTTGGAAGATAAGTGTCCAATGCATGATGAGGAAATCCTGCCAATTCCACACTTTTTGCCGATCCGTTGGCGCGACGCGTGAGGGTAATCCCCAAAATTTCAGCAGCTTCGATGGCATCACTCGAGAAAGTTTCGTAAAAATCGCCGCAACGAAACAATAAAATAGCATCGGGATGTTTTGATTTCATCTCGAAATATTGTTTCATTAAAGGCGTTTCTACAATTGGTTCAGACATATATAGATAATCTTTGCTCTCTAAATTTGAATAATTGAAGTGTAGGACTTTCCAGATGGGGAAAAATATTTCAGTGCTTGAAAAAAAGGCTGTTGATGGCAGCGGTCATTTTATCCCAGCCATATTTTTGCTTTTCTGTTTTTATATTGGGTAAAAATGTTTCTTCCCGATGATTTTGATAAAAATCAACTATGGCGTCGGCAATTTCTTTGGGTTGTCCGTTCACCACATAACCAACTTTTCCGTTAGGGATAATTTCAGCCAAGCCCCCCACATTGGTAACCAGCATGGGTTTTTCAAAGTGATAGGCAATTTGACTGACTCCACTTTGGGTAGCAGACCGATAAGGTTGTGCCACCAAATCGGCTATGCTGAAATAGTATTTTACCTCACTTTCAGGAATAAAGTTGGTTCTAAGTTCAACTCTGTTGCCCAGTCCCAAATGAGCAATCTGTTTTAAATAAGGTTCGGGATTCTCGTAAAATTCGCAGGCAACAACCAGTTGTACCTCCATATCTTTAAGTCTCTTATCTGCAAAAGCTTCCAGCAGCAAATCCAATCCTTTGTAATGACGGATAAATCCGAAAAACAAAACATAACGTTTATTTTCGGGCAAGCCCAGTTTTAAAGCAGCTTCGCTTTTCGATACAATTTTTCCGTAATGGTCGTAAACAGGATGAGGAACAACAATTTTTGGCTTATTTTTCTTGTCAAAATGTTGGATATCTTCCACTACAGAATTTGCCATAGCCAAAAAACCATCCATATTTTTTACGAAATATTGTGGCAACCACTTGTCCAATGGTGTAGGTTCATGAGGAATCATATTGTGAACCAGTCCCACCATTTTAGTTTGCGGAGAACGTGCATATTGCGCAATAGTTGCAAAACAGGGTGCTATAAAAGAAGTCCAGTAACAAAATATGACCAAATCGGGCGCTTTCTTCTTGATTTCTTTCCCAACTTTTATCCAATTGAGAGGGTTTATCGAACTGATGCGGCGCTGAATTTTAAGGTCTTTCGGAGTCTTTTCTGATGAAAACTGAGACTTTCCCGGGAACAGGAAATTTGGGTATTGAAGAGTAAAAGTGATTATTTCTACCTCATGGCCTTCACTGGCGTATTCACGCGCCAAACGTTCGTTGAACGAAGCCAAACCCCCTCTGTAAGGATATGCTGTACCGACAATAATGATTTTCATATAAGATTTTTTCTATTTGCAAAATTACAAAATTTCCGACGAATAAAATTTCTGTTTTTTTGTAAAATACAAAACTCCTGTAACAAATTGTCAAATTGGGCATTAGCATTGGAGAAGAACTAAAATTTTTTATCTTTGCAATCAAAATGCTTTATTTATAGGAAATTTAATCAGATGGAAGATAATCAGGATATTAAATTTATGAAACAAGCGCTTTCGGAAGCTCACAAAGCAGCTGAAAAAGATGAAGTTCCCATTGGTGCAGTAATAGTATGCCAGGAAAATATTATTGCACGTGCCCACAACCTCACTGAGACTTTGAATGACGTTACGGCACATGCCGAAATGCAGGCCATCACTTCAGCTGCTAATTATTTGGGAGGTAAATATTTGACCGACTGTACCATGTACGTTACCATAGAGCCTTGCGTTATGTGTGCCGGAGCCCTGAGATGGGCACAAATTAAGAAAATTGTTTACGGAGCTTCCGATGAAAAACGAGGATATTCAAAATTCGCACCCAATGCGTTACATCCCAAAACAGAAGTGCTTCCGGGGGTGCTGGCAGAAGAATGTGCGGCGTTGATACAGGGTTTTTTTAAAAGAAAAAGGTAAAGACATTTTAAATAGTCAGCTCTATTTTTAACTTTCAAAATGTCTTTACCTTATTTTCCGCAGTATTTTCCCTCTTATCCGGCAGCTTTTATTTGCTGCATTAAGGTGTTTTTATCTATTGCTCCTGAATGTTTCCAAATCACATTTCCTCTTTTAAACAACATAAAGGTTGGAACTGCCTGTATTCCGTATTTGGCAGCCAATGCCTGATTTTTGTCCACATCCACTTTCAGCACGCGTGCCTGTCCCTGAATTTCCTTTCCCAAACTTTCAATCACGGGACTCATGGCTTTACACGGGCCACACCATGTAGCAAAAAAATCTACCAATACCGGTTTGTCTCCATTTATGATATCCTGAAAAGTTTCCATAATTTTTTTCTTTCTTGTTTCGACAGTAAAAAAGGACTGCCTTCTAAAATTTCATTTTTTGTTATTGAATGTCAATCTTTCGAGCCGGTTTTACTTTGGCTTCTTCTTTCTTTAGAATAATAATTTTTAGAATTCCGCTTTCATAAAAAGCCGAAATTTTTTCTGCATCTGCTGTTTCGGGTAAAATAAAAGAACGTGAAAACGACTGATAACTGAACTCGCGTTTTGTGTATTCTCCTTCCGTTTTTTCTTCGTCCAGTTTTTTGTTGGAAGAAACCGTCAGCACATCGTCGTTTATTTCGATTTTAATATCGCTTTTTGCGTAACCGGGCGCTGCCACATCAATTTCAAAAGCTTCACCACTTTGTTTGATGTTTACTGCCGGTAAAGTAGTAAGGTTCGTCGCCAGTTCCCGTTCCGTCCAGTCGGCGTCATTCCACTCGTTATCGAAATATGGGTCAAAAATTGATGGCAGTTGTTCGGTTAGTCTGTTGGTTGCCATATCTCAGCCCTCCATTATTTTAATTGGTTAAACATGTTCATTTTACAATTGAAATTGAAACAAAATAAGTACCAGAAGAAAAAATAGTCATTTTGACAATATCAACTGATTGAAAGAAGGTCATTTAGGCAGAAATACATAAAAAAATCTTATCTGAAATGAAGAACGGGTTATTTCGAGAAGCGCAACTTTTTTAAATTTCAAATCAGGGAAATTTAAAAATTAAAATGATCAAAGTTTTTCCGAGAGATAGCCGAATAAATATGGCCAAAAAACCGGAGGCAAATATCGAATTATTGAAATATGACAAAAAATGGATAATTTTGCAGTACTTAGATAAGAATTTTTTTGAAGAATAAATTCAGGTGATAGTACCCGAATTTATTTTTTTCCAATAAAGAAGCATCAATGTCGTTGGAAGATTACATATTGCAACATTCGGACAGAGAGCCGGCCTATTTGACAAAAATCAGTCGTGATACGTATGTCAAACTTCTGAATCCCAGAATGGTTTCCGGCCATTTGCAAGGCAGAGTTCTGGCCATGTTGTGCAAAATGATTCGACCTCATACAGTGCTCGAAATCGGCACTTTCACCGGATATTCTGCTTTGTGTATTGCCGAAGCATTGAAGGAGGATGACGTTTTGCATACTGTTGAAATAGATGATGAGCTGGAAGATTTGATTCTGGAAAATTTTGCCGGTTCGGAGCATGGGCACAAAATTCAATTGCATGTAGGAAATGCGTTGGAAATTATTCCCACCATGAATGAAGTTTTCGATTTGGTGTTTATCGATGGAGATAAAAGAGAATATACCGCATATTATGAAACGGTTTTTCCGAAACTCGCTAATGGCGGTTTTATTCTTGCCGACAACACTTTGTGGAACGGGAAAGTTATTACGGAAACGAAAGCAAACGACAGACAAACGCTCGAAATCTTACGTTTCAACAATTTGATAGTGGCCGATGACAGGATAGAAAAAGTAATGTTGCCCTTGAGGGATGGATTGACGATTATCAGAAAAAAATAAATGTTATGACTTATACTTATGAGCTGGAAATGAAGGTGCGCGACTACGAGTGCGACTTGCAGGGAATTGTGAATAATGCAGTTTATCAGAACTACTTTGAGCACACGCGGCATGAATTTTTGAGGGAGAACCAACTTAGTTTTTCGGAATTGCATCAGCAAGGCATTGATGCTGTGGTTGCCCGCATCGAAATAGCATTCAAAAAATCTTTATTGCCGGGAGAAGTGTTTCTTTCCAAACTTTATCTAAAAAAAGAAGGGGTCAAATATAGTTTTTATCATGCATTATTTAAAAAGGCCGATGGATCACTTTGCGCCAGAGCAAAAGTAGATACAGTGGTAGTGGTCAATGGAAAGATGGTTTCTGCTTACGAACCTTTCGAAAAACTTTTGGCCGACAACGATGCCGAGAAAGAGAAAAAGTAAAAATTTTTTCTCTTATCAGCAACAATTTGACTTCTCGAAGTGTTTGAAAACCAGAATAACATTTTTTATTGAAGAAACAATCAACAACCTATAACATGAGTGATTTTTTGGAAACTGAAGAAAAGATAGTTCAAATGCTCCGAACGGTATATGACCCGGAAATTCCTGTTAATATTTATGATTTGGGATTGGTTTACAGCATCGATGTAAGCGAAGACGGACATGTAGATATCGATATGACTTTGACAGCGCCCAATTGTCCGGTTGCCGATTTTATCATTGAAGATGTCCGCATGAAAGTTGAAAGTGTAGAAGGAGTAAAGGATGTAGACGTAAACATTGTGTACGAGCCGGCGTGGGACAAAAGCATGATGAGCGAAGAAGCAAAACTTGAACTTGGATTATTATAAAAAATATATTTTGAGAAAAAATCCACATACAAATATTAATTGTAGAATGATGTCATCAAGGGGAGGGCAGAAAGCATGATTTACTTTCTTTCCGATGCTCATCTGGGTTCTCGCTTGATTGAAAATTCACGTGAGCATGAACAAAAACTCGTTCGGTGGTTGGAGCAGATTCGTCGGGATGCGGAAGCCATCTACCTGCTGGGAGATATTTTTGATTTCTGGTTTGAATACAAAACTGTCGTGCCAAAAGGATTTGTTCGATTTTTGGGGAAATTGGCCGAATTAACCGATCAAGGTATTGAAATTCATTTTTTTACTGGGAATCACGATATTTGGACCTTCGGCTATCTGGAGGAGGAAATCGGATTGATCGTTCATCGAGAGCCTTTAACTGTACAGTTGGGCAACAAACGTTTTTATATGGCTCACGGAGACGGTTTGTACACCAATGAGCCAAAATTTCTTTTTATTAGAAAAATTTTTCACAATTCCTTTGCCCAGCGAATTTTTCAACTGGTGCCGCCCCGACTGGGACAGGCATTTGGCTATTGGTGGTCGAAAAAAAGTAGAGAGAAAGTTATTGATTTGGATAACAAATACTTAGGTGAAGAAAATGAGCATCTTGTTATTTTTGCTAAAAATTATATTTCTACGCATGATGTAGATTTTTTGGTTTTTGGACATCGCCATATAGCTCTTGATTTACAGCTGCAGCAGCAAAAAAGGGTAATAATACTCGGCGATTTTGTAGGGATTTTTTCTTATGGCGTTTTTGATGGAGAAAATTTTAGGCTCGAATATTTTGAACTAAAAGAATAAAGTTTGATTTATTCCTGTTTCGATTTGAAAGCCAACGCATACATTTTCATTTGCTTCAGCATAGCCACCAATCCGTTGGAACGCGTAGGAGACAGATGTTCTCGCAAGCCAATTTTGTCAATACAATACAAATCGGCATTCAGAATTTCGTCCGGTGTGTGCCCAGATAAAACATGAATGAGCAGATAAACAATTCCCTTCACCAGTACAGCATCGCTATCGCCTCGAAAATAAATTTTCCCGTCTTTCATTTGCGCATCCAGCCATACACGACTCTGGCAGCCTTCAATCAGATTTTGAGGTGTTTTATATTCATTTTCGAGTGGTTCCAGCGAATTCCCCATATCGATAAGCAGCGCATATTTATCCATCCAGTCGTCAAACTGACTGAACTGTTCTATCATTTCATCCTGTAATTCGTTGATTGTCATTGTTCCTTAAAATGTATTATTTTTAAAAATTTTCAACCGTATTTTTCTTTGACTGCAAGCAGTTATTTGAGCATGTTTACAACTTTTTTAAGCGCTTCCGTAAATCGGTCGATTTCTTCTTTGGTATTGTAGAAAGCAAATGAAGCACGCACAGTTCCGGGAATGCCATACACATCCATAATGGGTTGGGCACAATGATGACCGGTTCGAACCGCTATTCCCAACTTGTCGAGCAACATGCCAATGTCGTAGGGATGAATTCCATCAACCAAAAAAGAAAGAACGGAAGATTTATTTTTGGCAGTGCCAATAATGTGAATATTTTCTATTTCTTTCAGTCGCTGTTCGGCGTATCGGAGCAGTTCGTTCTCATAAGCGGCAATCTTGTCGAGTCCGATTTGGTCAACATATCGAAGCGCTTCAGCCAAAGCTGTGGAACCAACATAATCTGGTGTCCCGGCTTCAAACTTGAACGGAAGTTCACTATAAGTTGTTTTTTCAAAAGTAACGGTAGAAATCATTTCTCCGCCACCTTGATAGGGAGGAATGGCATTCAGCCATTTTTCCTTACCATAAAGTACGCCGATACCTGTCGGGCCATAAATTTTATGTCCCGAGAAAACGTAAAAATCGGCATCCAATTCCTGTACATCAACCGCCAAATGAGGAACAGCCTGAGCTCCATCAATCAAAACAGGAATGTTTTTTTCATGAGCAATCTGAATGATTTCCTTCACCGGATTAATGCTTCCCAGCACATTGGAAACATGAGTTACCGAAACGATTCGCGTTTTTTTGTTGAGCAAAGAAGAATAGGCAGTCATATCGAGTTCTCCATTTTCGCTGACGGGAATGACGCGCAGCTTCATTGCTTTGCGTTCGCAGAGCATTTGCCACGGAACGATATTAGAATGATGTTCCATTGCCGAGATAACAACTTCGTCGCCAGCGCTACAAAATGCTTCGCCAAAGGAAAAGGCTACCAAGTTAATAGATTCTGTTGTCCCTCGCGTAAAAACAATTTCTTCTTTTTTTTCAGCATGGAGGAACTTTGCAGCAATCAGTCGGGCAGCTTCGTGCGCTTCAGTAGCTTTCAGACTGAGATAGTGAACGCCCCGATGAATATTGGCATTCAGGTGGAAATAAGCATATTCGATTTTTTCTACCACGCAACGCGGTTTTTGGGTAGTGGCAGCATTGTCGAAATAAATCAAGTCCTTATTGTAAATTTTCTCGTTTAAAATGGGAAAATCGGCTCTGATATGTTCAATTTCTTCTTTATTCATGTATTATAAAACTACCTGAAGAGTGTTTTTGTTTTGCAAAATTACAAAAAAATGAAGAAACATTATTTCTGAAATTTTTGGGAAATGTTTTTATTAATGAATTTGAAATAATGAAGAATGAGGAAATGTGATTTTGAAGAAAAGTGAAAACAAGGTTTTGAATATGAAACGAAAATTCTGATAAATATAGCTTGTCAACATCCAATTTGTAAGTTATTCCATCAGAAAATTTCAAAAAAAACCGTAACTTCGTTGAATTAAATGCAAAAATCTCAACTCCATGAAAGTTTTATTTATTGGCGGAACAGGCATTATCAGTTCGGCATGTACGGAAGCAGCCATTGCCAAAGGTATGGAAGTTTTTCATCTGAATCGTGGAACGACCAATAAAGAAAATGTTCCGAAAGAAGTAGTAACTATTCATGCCGATATCCGCAATGGTGATGAAGCTGAAACAAAACTAAAAGGACATTATTTTGATGCTGTGGTCGATTTTATAGCTTTTGAACCGCATCACATCGTTCAGGACATTCAACTTTTCAGAGACTGCACTGCTCAATTTGTGTTTATCAGCTCTGCTTCAGCCTATCAAAAGCCACCCGAAAAATTGCCAATTACTGAAAGAACTCCTCTGTGGAATCCTTATTGGGATTATTCACAAAAGAAAATTTTGTGCGAAAAACTGTTGCAGAGTGAAGGAGAAAAATCAGGTTTTCCTTATACCATTGTTCGTCCTTCGCATACCTACAATCAAAAAAAAGTGCCGGCCATAGGTGGTTACACGGTTTTGCATCGAATGTTGAAGGGGCAGCCGGTGGTGTTGCATGGCGATGGAACTTCTGTGTGGACATTGACCTATCATCGCGATTTTGCAGTCGGTTTAGTCGGATTGTTGGGAAACAATGCTGCCATTCACCAAGATTTTCACATCACTTCTGACGAATGGTTGACGTGGAACGGAATTTATAACATTTTGGCAAGCGAATTGGGCGTTGAGCCAAAAACGGTTCATATTCCATCGGAAATTATTGCCTTATACGATAAGGAAATGGGAGCAAATTTATTGGGAGACAAATCGCACAGCATGATTTTCGACAATTCCAAGATAAAAAAGTTTGTACCCGAATTTTGTGCCAAAACGCCTTTTAGTTCCGGAGCGGCAGAAGTCGTTCAATGGTTCAGAGAGAACACCCTGTTCAAAGGACCTGATGCTGCTGTGGAGAATTGGATGAATCGCCTGATAGAAGATTGGCAAGGGTTCAAGTCGTTTCGAAAACATTAAATGGTTAAAGTTGCTTAAACCGTAACACTCACAGTCATAAAGGCAGATTACTGTAATTTTAAGTTGCATGGAATGAGCTTTTGAAAAAAAATAATGTATTTTTGTACTCAAATTTCCTCATTTAGCTGAAAACATAAACCATCATTCTTATGAACAAAAGTTTATTTCAAAAATTGCTGCCGCATTTTGTAGCGCTCATTTTGTTTTTTTGTTTGTCGTTCTGGTATTTTTCTCCCGTTTTGGAGGGTAAGCAACTGATGGGACATGATACCCAAAGTTGGATGTATGCAGCCAAAGAGACCCTTGATTACAACCAGACCCATGATGACAAAACCTTATGGACTAACTCGATGTTTAGTGGGATGCCTAATTATCAAATTTCGATGACGCAACCCAACAACATTATCAAATATGTAGATCAACTTTTCAAATCCTTGCCTTCGCCCGTATTTTTTCTGGTACTCTATCTTTTGTGTTTTTATATTTTACTTTTAGCTTTCGGAATCAGTCCGTGGCTGGCCATCATTGGTTCGTTGGCCTTTTCCTTTGCCTCGTATAATTTTATTATTCTCTCTGTCGGCCATAATTCTAAAGCCATTACCATAGCTTATACTGCGCCACTTATTGGTAGTATTTATATGGCTTTCCGTTCAAAAAGGATGTTGGGAAGCCTGCTGACGGCACTTTTTCTGAGTTTGGCCATTTACGCCAATCATATTCAAATTCTTTATTATACACTACTCATCGTTTTGGTTTTTGGCTTGGTGGAACTGATTTTCAGCATAAAGGAGAAAAAGACAAGCGCTTATTTTAAAACGTTAGGTTTGCTGATTATAGCGGCATTGCTGGCAGTAGGAATGAATGCCACAAGTTTGCTCACCACCTACGAATACAGTCAGTACACCATGCGTGGAAAATCGACAGGACTTACCATTGATGAACAGAATGCACAACACGGACTAAACAAGGATTATATTACTCAATGGAGTTACGGAATCGATGAAACGCTGACATTGCTTATCCCGAATTTTAAGGGAGGAGCCAGCGCCGGTACACTTTCGCCGGAAAGTAAAACCGCCCAGCGACTGACAAGTTATGGAGTTCCCAATGTGGAAAGAATGATGAAAGAAATGCAACTTCCTCTGTATTGGGGCACACAGCCCGGAACAGCAGGTCCGGTGTATGTAGGAGCAATTGTCTGTTTTCTGTTTGTGTTGGGGATTTTTTTGGTGGATAAACGCACAAAATGGTGGCTATTGCCATTGATTATTCTTTCCATCATGCTTTCATGGGGAAAAAATTTTATGCCGCTTACCGACTTTTTCATCCAGTATGTTCCTCTTTACAATAATTTTCGTACGGTTTCCATGATTTTGGTAATTGCCAGTTTTGGTATGGCATTGATGGCCGTATTGGCGTTAAAGGAAGTATTTAAACCTCACGCCGATAAGACAAAACTTTTACGCCCTATTTCGATCAGTGCAGCAATAGTTGGTGGCATTTGCTTGATTTTTGCTGCTGTTCCTTCTCTGGCAGGAAATTTTGTTTCACCGGCTGATGCGCAATTTACTGGCGATTATGCTTTTTTGAAAGAAACGCTTCCTCTGGATAGACAAGCTTTACTCCGTAGCGATGCCTTGCGCTCTTTGGCTTTTGTTGTTCTCTCAGCCGGCTTGATTTGGCTCTATGCCAAAAATCTGGTTAAAAAGAATCTTACTTATGTTTTCTTGGGATGCTTGATGCTGGGAGACTTGGTGCCGGTAGCCAAAAGGTATTTAAACGATGACAACTTCACACGAAAAAGAAGCATCGAAAAGTTTGTTCAGCCATCGACTGCAGATAAAATTATTCTTCAAGACAAATCGCAGTTCAGGGTACTCGATGCTACGGTAGATATTTTCAATGATGCTTCCCCCTCATATTTCCACAAAAATATTGGTGGATATCATGCGGCAAAATTGCGTCGTTATCAGGAGTTGATCAATGTTCACCTCACAAAGGAACTCGGGCAGTTGTTTGGAGCGTTTGGAAGAGCTAAGACGATAGATGAAATTGTACCGGTGATGGATTCATTGGGCGTTTTGAACATGCTGAACATGAAATATGTGATTTACAACAAGGAAGCGCCTCCTTTAGTAAATCCTTATGCCAACGGCAATGCATGGCTGGTAAAAAACATAAGAATTGCTGAAAATGCAGATGAGGAAATGCGTTTGTTGGGAGAAATAGATACCAAAACAGAGGTAGTGGTGGATAAATCTTTTGCATCACTTTTGCCTGCCAAGATTATTCCCGATTCAACAGCTCGCATTCAACTTGTCAGCTACGAGCCGAATCACCTGATTTATAATTTCAGTTCAAAAACCGATCAGCTGGCTGTTTTTTCTGAAATTTATTACGATAAGGGTTGGAACGCATACATTAATGGCAGGAAAGTTCCCTATCTTCGTGCCAACTATCTGCTAAGAGCAATGCCTTTGAAAGCTGGTTCTTATCAAATAGAATTTAAATTTGAACCTGACTCTTACAGAATTGGCAATATAATTGCCCTTGTTTCATCGGTTTTGTTTGTGCTTTGGCTGCTGGGTTTTATTTATATCAGTTGGAAAAAATCGACTCCATCAAATGGGGAATCGAGAATAGGAGAAAACATTCAGAAAAAATGATGCAACGGAATCAATTAGACAATTTTTAGAAAAAGAACATCGGAAATGGGTAAAAAAAATAATTTTCATAGTTCACGGAGTATAAAAAACATTCACTTCACTTCAACCTTCAGCATGTCGTTGGTGCTGTTTCTGGTTGGACTGGTAATTTTGTTGCTTTTGACGGCAAGGAATCTCGGTGTAAACGTAAGAGAGAATATCAACCTTTCCATTATTTTGGATGATGAAATAAAAAACACCGAAATACAGAGGATTCAAAAATATCTGCTTTCTTCGCCTTATGCCAAATCGGTGAGATTTATTTCCAAAGAGGAAGCCTTGGAGGAACACATCGAAAGTTTGGGCGAAGATCCGCAAAAGTTTTTGGGATACAATCCTTTACTGGCTTCTTTTGAAGTGAAACTGAAAGCCGAATATGCTAACAATGACAGCGTTGAAATGATTGAATCGAAATTAAAAAAATTTGAACACATCAATCGCATTGCCTATCAGAGAGATATGGTCGACTTGGTAAATCAGAATATTCAGAAATTGAGTTACATACTGCTCGGAATAGCTTTGGTATTGTTGTTTGTTTCTATGGCATTGATAAACAACACCATTCGACTCCTTATTTATTCCAATCGTTTTCTTATCAACACCATGAAGCTGGTTGGGGCCACTTGGTGGTTTATCCGTTGGCCTTACATAAAGCAGGGAATGATTAATGGATTGGTGGCTTCCCTTCTTTCGCTAATATATTTAGCAGCTACGATTTATTATGTTCAATATGAATTTGGTATTACGGGAATGGTTATCCCTTTTGGCACCGCTGCAATGGTATCGGTCATTATTTTGTTTTTGGGAGTTGCCCTTACAGGTATTTCTTCCTATTTAGCGGTAGGTCGATATTTACGCATGGACACCAATAATATGTATTTTGTATAATATTTTCCGTGTTTCACCTGTTAACTGAAAAGTACTATGAAAGAGCTCACTTTAATAACCCCGACTTTTCTTTTTTCGGCTGTTTCACTTATTTTGCTGGCTTATACCAATCGTTTTCTGTCGTATGCCCAGTTGGTGCGAACGTTGAAAGATCGCTACATGGAAGATCACTCGGCAGTTACGCGAGCTCAGATTATGAATCTTCGTAAAAGGCTCTCACTCACACGGATGATGCAATGGTTTGGCGTGGCCAGTTTGTTGCTATGCGTGGCCACCATGTTCCTTATTTATGTCGGTTTTCAAACCGTTTCAGCCTATGTTTTCGCTGTTGCGCTTTTTTTACTGATTATCTCCCTTTTCCTCTCTGTTTGGGAAATACAGATTTCTACCGGCTCGCTGGAAATTTATCTGAAGGAGATGGAAAATGAAGAAATACAGGAAAAGGAGAGAAATCAAAATTAAAAAAATGAAAACAAATTTTGGATTTATCCGTGTTGCAGCTGCAGTTCCCGAACTGAGAGTTTCGGATGCTTCGTTTAATGCTGCAAAAATCATAGAACTGATGCATGCTGCCGAAGAAAAACGGGCGCAAGTGGTTTGTTTTCCCGAGTTGTGCGTCAGCGGTTACACTTGTGCTGATTTGTTTTTTCAGCAACAATTGCAGGAAGAAGTTTTGAAAGCCTTGTCCGAAATTCAGATGGCAACCCTGTCGGTTTCCTGTGCCGTTATTGTCGGCGCTCCGCTTCGTTTTCGCAATCGGCTTTTCAATACGGCGGTCGTTTTACAAAAAGGGCGGATCATTGGTATTGTACCTAAAACTTTTTTACCCAATCATGGCGAATTTTATGAAAAACGCTGGTTTGCTTCGGGGAAAAATCTTCGTGGACAATCCATTGTTTGTAATGAACAGGAAGTGCCTTTTGGTAGAGATTTGATATTTTCAACGCCTTCTTTTTCTTTTGGAATCGAAATTTGCGAAGATTTATGGGCACCGCTTCCTCCCAGTACAGAATTGTGCATGGCAGGAGCAGAAATTATTTTCAATCCTTCTGCCAGCAATGAACTGATAGGTAAACACGAATATCGACTTCAACTTATTGAACAACAGTCGGCTCGCTGTCACGCCGGATATGTTTATTCTTCTGCAGGTATGTATGAATCGACTACCGATTTGGTCTTTTCGGGAAGTGCCATAATTGCAGAAAACGGGAAAATTCTCGACACATCTAAGAGATTTTCTCTTGATTCACAAATGATTTACAGCGAAATAGATGTTGATAGAATACGTTTCGAAAGAATGCACAACAGTAATTTCAGCATGGATGCGTTACAACAGACTTACAGGAAAATTGAAATGCTGGAGCAGCCTCTCGAACTGAAAGAAATTAAAAGAATGGTTTCAGCTTATCCGTTTGTTCCGCCGATAGAGAAAAGGGAAGAAAGTTGTGGTGAAATTTTTGCCATTCAAACGGCAGGTTTGGCGAAACGTTGGCAGCATACAAAAGCCAAATCGCTGATAGTTGGAATTTCCGGAGGTCTCGATTCTACGCTTGCCTTGCTGGTATGTGTTAGAACTGCCGACAAATTGAACTTCAGCAGAAACAGCATTATTGGTGTAACCATGCCCGGTTTTGGCACTACCGACCGAACGTATGGCAATGCATTGAACCTGATGAATTCGTTGGGAGTAACCGGTTTGGAAATTTCCATTAAGGAAGCTTGTCTACAACATTTCAAAGACATTGGACACGACCCGAATATCCACGATGTGATTTTTGAAAATACACAGGCACGTGAACGCACGCAAATTCTGATGGATTTGGCAAATAAATACGAAGGATTGGTGATTGGAACCGGCGACCTTTCCGAATTGGCTTTAGGCTGGGCAACCTACAATGGCGATCACATGTCGATGTATGGTGTAAACAGCGGTATTCCCAAAACTTTGGTTCGTTATTTGGTGGAATACGTGGCACAAAGCATGGAAGAAAAAACCAAAAACATTTTGGAAGATATACTGAATACTCCTGTTAGTCCCGAGCTGTTGCCTGCTGATGAGAAGGGAGAAATTCATCAAAAAACGGAAGATTTGGTTGGCCCTTACGAGTTGCACGATTTTTTTCTATATTATTTTGTTCGTTTTGGCTTCAGTCCGCAGAAAATTCTTTTTCTGGCGCAGAAAGCTTTTACCGATAAGTATACGGAAGTAACCATACGAAAATGGTTAAAAGTTTTCTTACGACGTTTTTATGCTCAACAATTCAAACGTTCCTGCTTGCCCGATGGTCCAAAAGTCGGATCCATCAATCTTTCGCCGCGCGGCGATTGGCGAATGCCGAGCGATGCCTGTTTTCATTGGGACGATATTATTTGATTTAAAAGAACCACTGTTACATTTTAAAAATTTTGAGATTCATGTTGTTATTTTTTGAAAGAGTAATTCTGGGAAACCGGCTGTCCGATTGGGGAATTTCTTTGCTGATAATTTTGGGGGCATTTTTACTGAATAAGGGTATTTCGCTTTTCAACAAAAATGTAATTCAGAAAATTACGGCCAAAAGTAGAAATCGGCTGGACGATATATTGGTTAAAACACTTGAGGCTCCAGTTTTACTGGGTATTGCTTTGATTGCCATTTGGGTCGCTGCTCGCCGTCTCGATTTGGGTGCACAGGTTGACAGAGTCATTTATCGCGCTTATCAGATACTGACGGTTTTGAATATAACCTGGTTTTTGGTAAAATTAACCAGTGCGCTGATAAATGAATATCTTCTGCCGCTTTCAAAGGAAGAGGAAAGCAACAGGCGGCTCGATGAAAGCATGATCAGAATTTTACGTCGTATTTTACTGGGTATTATTTGGGCTATCGGTATTGTCATGGCGTTGAACAATGCGGGAGTAAACGTGGGTGCTCTGCTGGCCAGTTTGGGAATTGGCGGTTTGGCGGTTGCTTTGGCAGCACAGGATACGTTGAAAAATTTTCTTGGCGGACTTACCATTTTCATGGATCGTCCTTTTCGCATAGGCGATCGTATCATTACCGGAGGTTTTGACGGAACAGTGGAAGATGTTGGTATTCGTAGCACCAGAATCAGAAACTTCGACAAAAGAATCATTACAATTCCTAATTATAAAATTGTGGATGCTGCTATCGAAAATGTTTCCATTGAACCCATGCGGCGGGTGGTACTGAAAATAGGGCTTACTTATGACACTTCTCCTGAAAAGATGAAAGAGGCTATTACCATACTGAAGAATATGCCAAAAAAAGTTTTGGAAATCGACTCAAATGAAGTGAACGCTTATTTTACCGATTTCTCTGAATCGGCATTAATCATCACCTATATTTATTTTATTAAAAAGGAAGCTGACATAATGAACACAATTTCAAAAGTCAATACTGAAATTTTGGATCAATTCAATGCAGCCGGTTTAGACTTTGCTTTCCCAACCCGTACGGTTTATATCGAAAATCAAAACTGATGAAAACAAGAAACTTATCCGGATTTTTATTTTTCAAGGTTTTATGTTTTATTTTACGATCCGATAAAGATTCCCCGGAAAACATTTTACCAGTCCTTTAAATTCCATTTCCAGCAGTTTGGAAGAGGTTTTGCTGAATGGTTTTGACAACATTATTGCCAATTCATTCACCTGCAGTCCGTCGGGATGTTGACGAAGCAAAGAAACGATTTCCCTTTCTTCTTCAGAAAGGTCAAAATTTAAAAATGTTTGAGGAACATCTGTTACAGCTTCATTTTGTTTTTCCCAATTCATAAAAGTTATCAGATCTTCTGCCGATTCTATCAGCGAAGCCTGATTTGCCTTAATCAGCTTGTTGCATCCTTTGGACCATTCGTCTGTTGTGCGACCGGGGAATGCAAATACATCGCGGTTGTAGTCATTGGCCAATTCGGCAGTAATCAGCGCTCCTCCCTTAACTCCCGATTCTACTATCACCAAAGCATCACATAATCCGGCAATAATCCTGTTTCGCATTACGAAATTTTGCCGGTCAGGATTGGTTTCACTGAGAAATTCTGTTACCAAAGCACCGTTCGTTAACATTTTTATGGCTGTAGACCGATGTACGGAAGGATAAATTCTGTCCAAGCCGTGCCCCAACACGCCAATGGTCGGCAAATTGTTGTCGAGAGCTGCTTTGTGAGCGCTGATATCTATACCGTAAGCCAGTCCGCTGACAATAGTAAGTTGTGAAATCATTGCCGACAAATCGGAAACCAGTTTTGCCGAATTTTCTTTACCGATTTGCGTGGCGCTTCGGGTTCCTACAATTCCTACAAATTTTCCTTCGTTTAAATTGCATTTCCCCTTACAGTAAATCATTATGGGCGAATCGGGACATTCCTTCAAGCGATAGGGGTAGTCTCGGTCGGTGAAATAAATAGGTAAAATATTATTTTTCAGTACGAATTCCACTTCTTTTTCTGCTCGCAACATTACATTCTGAGAAACAATTTCTTCGGCCAATACCTCGCCTATGCCGGGAATTTTGGACAAGTGCTGTTTTTTCTCGCGAAAAACACCTTCCACACTTCCAACGTAGGCAATTAAATTTTTTGCAAGAATATTGCCGATGCCATGAATTTGAGTGATAGCTATTTTATATTTCAATAACTCATCCATTATTTTCTTTTTTATTGTCCGGAGAGTTGATATCTTTCATTTTATAGAGCAAAACCGACGTAAACAGAAATCCGGCAATAATCCCTGCTATATCGAACAACCAATCGAGCCATTCTGCCGAACGTGGACGAAAAACCGAACTTTGTAATAATTCGATTGTTCCTCCAATCAAGATGGGTAATATCAGACTTGTGAGGATGAAAGAAATTTTGGAAGTAAGTACGACATTATCATTGTGGAAATCATATACCAATACCGATGAAAAAAATGCATACATCAGAAAATGCACAACCTTATCGGCGTGCCGAAATGTGGGGATATCTTTAAATGTTGATGGGCTGGCAAACGACAAATATAAAATTATGAGCAATGCCAGTAAAGATTTCCAATATTTGATAATAAACATTTTTATTTTTACCGTATGTGGCATAAAGCAATAATAGTTTGTCAAGCAATAAATAATTAAACTTTCATTATCTTTGCAAAGATAAAACCTGTTACCTGAATATTAAAATTTGTTTTAAAATTTCATCTTTATGAGAAAATATATTTTTCTAAGTGCATTGGCTGTCGTGTTGGTTTCTTGTTCAAGTGTACTTATCACCGGCAGAAAACAGTTGAATTTTGTTCCCGATGCCGAAATTCTTTCCATGAGTAGTCAGAGTTATAAACAATTTATTGATTCTGTCCCTTTGTCAACCAACAAAACCAATACCGCATTAGTGAAAAAAGTTGGTAAAAATATTTCAGTTGCAGTGGAAGAATATCTGAGAAACAATGGTTTGTCATCCGAAATAAGCAATCTTTCATGGGAATTCAATTTGGTAAAAGATACCTCAAAAAATGCTTTTTGTATGCCCGGAGGAAAGGTTGTGGTGTTTGAGGGAATTTTACCAATCACAAAAAATGAAGACGGGTTGGCTGTAGTTATGGGGCACGAAATTGCTCACGCTATTGCCAAGCACAGCAATGAACGTCTCAGCCAGCAGATGGTAGCCCAATTTGGTGCACAGCTTACCGACCTTTTACTTTCCAATAAATCCGAAATTACCAGAGCCGGTATCAATACGCTCTACGGCATTGGTGTTCAATACGGAGTTATGCTTCCCTATTCGAGAAAGCAGGAATATGAAGCCGATAGGCTTGGGTTGATTTTCTTGGCTATGGCCGGCTATAATCCTCAGGAATCGGTTGCTTTTTGGCAAAGAATGGCTGCTTCTTCTTCGGGGAGTTACATAGAATTTCTGAGTACGCACCCTTCTGACGAAAATAGAATCAAAAAACTGCAGGAGTCCTTGCCTGAAGCCATGAAGTATTACAAAAAATGATTATGAATCCGAAACCTCTTCGCAATGCCGGCGAAATAATAAATAATTCGTCGGTATTGCTGTGTCATAGGATTTCAGAAAATAATTGTTTTTTGGTTATAGTCAGATATAATGAATGCACTTTTGTGCTGCAGCCTTTTTTTTGAAAGTTTCTAAAAAATTAAAACGTGTATCATGAAAAAAGTTTTTCCTCTATTGTTTCTGTTTTTCTCTTCTTCGTTTCTTAACGCTCAAACTTCCAGTTTACTCAACGGCAATATTATTGGTACCCGTGAATCGGTTGATTACACCACCAATCAAAGTTCAACTACAGTGAACACGATTCGAAATGTTTTCGACAACGATTTCAATACGTTTTTTGCTTCTTACGAGCGCAGTGGAACATGGGTCGGGCTGGATTTGGGAGCCAAACATGTAATTACCAAGATTGGTTATTCACCCAGAATTTCTTACTCAGCTAGAGTACAACTGGCACTAATTGAAGGAGCCAATTCTCCCGACTTTTCCGATGCCGTTCCGTTGTATTTGATTCCCAATGCCGCTGCAGAAAATGTAATGACTTATGCAGACGTCAATTGTTCACGCGGTTTTCGTTATGTGCGCTATGTTTCTCCTTCGGATGTACGTTGTAATTTAGCGTAATTGCAGTTTTATGGCTATGAAAGCGAAGGGACGAACACAAAATTTTATCAGGTAACTAATTTGCCAACTGTTTCCATTCATACAGAAAACAGTCAGGATGTTGTTTCAAAAGATGTTTACTTAAAAGGAATTGTTAATTTTATTTCTGATAATGGCAATACCATCTACACCGACAGTACTTCAATCAAAGGAAGAGGAAACGCCAGTTGGAATTTTCCAAAAAAACCCTACAAATTAAAATTATACAATAAAGTTAATTTATTGGGAATGCCGGCAAAAGCAAAAGAATGGACGCTTATCAATAATTATGGCGACAAAACGCTAATGCGGAATATGTTGGCTTTCAAAGTCAGTAAAATGCTCGACATGCCTTATACTCCTGCAGGGACGTGCGTGGATGTGATTTTGAATGGTGAATACAAAGGAACTTATCAACTTTGTGATCAGATAGAAGTTCAGAAAAACAGGGTAAATATTACCGAAATGGAACCAACAGATATTGCTTTGCCCAATCTTTCGGGAGGTTATTTATTGGAAGTTGATGCTTATGCTTATACTGAAATTTCCTGGTTTAATTCTACCAGAGGTAATCCTGTTACCATTCATTCTCCCGATGATGATGAAATTGTTCCGCAACAGACACAGTATATTACGGACTTTTTTAACACTATGGAACAGGAAGTTTATGGAAGAGACTTTGCAAATGACAATGCTTCTTTCCGAAAACATCTCGATACAAAAACTTTTTTGAAAAATCTTCTTATTGGAGAATTCTGCGGAAATACTGACACGTATTGGAGTACGTACATGTATAAACAGCGGAATAATGACACTTTATATACTGGTCCGATTTGGGATTATGACTTGTCCTTTGAAAACGACAACAGAACCTATCCCATAAATAATCTGACTGATTTTATTTATTGTACAAACGGTTCTGCTGCTGGTAATATGCGCACTTTTGTAGATAATGTACTAGCCAGCAATGCTTCAAAAAGAGAATTGTATAATTATTGGAATGGAGTAAGATCGGAAAAATTGACTCAACAATCAATGATTTCGTTAGTAGATAGTTTAGCAACTTTGCTGGACAGTTCTCAAAAGTTGAATTTTATCCGCTGGCCAATATTGAATACGCTTGTTCATCAAAATCCAGTGATATGGCGCTCTTATCAAAATGAAGTGAACAATGTGAAAAATTATATCAGTGGAAGATTGACGTGGATGGACTCAAAGCTGCTATCTCTGTATCCTGGCCCTCAGGCAACCGAGAATCCGACAATAGGCAAATTATTTGTTGAGCATGACAAGGTACTTATTCAAGGATATGACCATCCGTTGATATATAAAATATTTTCCATTAATGGACAAATTATTAGTATGGGTTCTTTGCCTGCTGGACAAGAAGCTTCGGAATCTTTGCATACAGGAATTTTTGTTGTGCAACTTCAGGACTTGCTGACTAAGGAAAAGAGTAGCCAGAAGGTATTTATTTCAGACAATTGAAAAGTTACCGGAACGCTTTTTTAGAGTTTAGAAAGATATAAAGCAGGTTTATTGAAATTTGTTGGAATGTTATAAAATAAAAAGAGAGTGTTCGTTTTGAACGCTCTCTTGTGTATAGTTATTAAATCTAAATCAAATCTATGGGAGTGAAATTTTTTTCTATTCCTTATTGTAACCCCATTTCAAATAAACAGCACCCCATGTAAATCCTGCTCCAAAAGCTGTAAGAATGATATTGTCACCTTTTTTGAATTTCTTCTCCGATTCCCACATACACAAAGGAATGCTGGCAGCAGAAGTGTTTCCGTAACGATTAATGTTAACAATAACTTTATCGTATTCCAATCCCACACGTTGGGCGACGGCGTCGATAATGCGCAAGTTGGCTTGGTGGGGGATTAGCCATGCAATATCGTCTTTTGTAAGGTGATTTCTTTCAAGAATTCTCACTGTAGCATCCGACATATCGGAAACCGCATGTTTGAAAACAAACTGACCTTCCTGATAAATATAGTGCATGCGCTTGTCGACAGTTTCGTGAGAAGCAGGATGAACCGAGCCTCCGGCCTTTAAATTAAGGTGAGTGATGCCAACTCCATCAGTAAACAATATAGAATCGATTATTCCAACTTCTTCTGTTGTTGGTTCCACTAAAACAGCGCCGGCAGCATCTCCAAAAAGCGGAGCAGTTGCTCTGTCTTCGTAATTAGTTATGGATGACATTTTTTCGGCTCCAATAACCAAAATTTTCTTAAATCTTCCGGATTCGATTAAACCAGTAGCAGTGGTTAAACCCACGATAAATCCTGCACAGGCGGCCTGAATATCAAAAGCAACGGCGTTTTTAATTCCAACATTCTGAGTAACCATTGCTGCACACGAGGGAAAAATATAATCAGGCGTTGTTGTTGCGCAAATGACTAAATCGATTTCTTCCGGATTGGCTCCCGACTTTGCCAACAAATCTTCGACAGCTTTGGATGCCATGAAGGATGTTCCAAGTTCTTTGTCCTTCAAAATACGACGTTCCTTGATGCCTACACGAGTGGTAATCCATTCGTCACTGGTATCCATCATGTTGCTCAGTTCTTCATTGGTAAGGACATAATCGGGTACATAACCTCCTACACCGGTGATAACTGCATTTATTTTAGACATATTGAAAATATATTAATAAAAAATCAAGCCCAAAGCAGAATTTCTTCCTCAGGGCCCAATTATTTTATATATTACGATTTTTATAATTTTTCAAAATTTAATGCTTTAATTTAAGCATTAGCCAGCTTTTCGATAGCCAGTTTTCCTCTATAATAACCACATTCGCCACAAACAGTGTGGTAAATATATGTTGCACCACAATTGGAACAAATTGCCAGTGTTGGAAGTTTGGCCTTATCGTGGGTTCTTCTTTTTGCGGTTCTCTGATTCGAGTGTTTTCTCTTAGGATGTGCCATTTTATTTTATTATTTAATTGTCAATATTCTGTAAGTTGTCAAAATCTAAATCGATGAACTGGTTGTGTGTAGAAAAACCGTCTTCTTCCATTTCATCCAGTCCAAGCGTTGTGTCGTCATTTTCTTCATCGTTTCCTTTGGATGAAGGCAAATGTTTTTTGAGCTTGTTTATCATGCTTTTGTCGCATTCACCGGGAGCATGCACATGCTTCACCGGAATGTTTAAAACAATAAATTCGTATAAAAACCAAGCAACATTTATTGCGCCTTCCGCTTCAGGAACAATCACTATATCGTTTTCTTCTGAAAATTTGCTTCCAAATTTTACGTCCAGACTTTCTTTGTAATGTATTTGCTGATTCATGTCTTCCAGACAACGTGTACAAGGCAAGATTACAAATCCGTTGAGGTCGAAATCCAGCTTATAAGTCGATGCCTTTTTCTGAACCGTTACTTTTGCCTGAACATTTCCACGCTGAACTTCCGGACTATCAATTTTTTTAAAGTAAACATCGTCCAAATCAAATTCATAAATGCGTTTCTCGTTGGTGATGTCCTTCAGTACAATGTTGTAAAGTTCAAATTTCGACATGTTGCATAAAACTTAAAAAAGCGGTACAAAGGTATAAAATTCTATGCTATTTTGAAAAATTTTCCGTTTATTTTTCTCAATTTTATAAACTGTTACTTCATTTGTGCCTTATTTGTGCTTCTTTCACGCTTTCAGCACAATACGAAAAGTTGTTCCTTTGTTGATTTCCGATTGCTTGACAAAAATTTTCCCCTTGTGATATTCTTCAACTATTCTTTTAGCCAACGAAAGTCCCAATCCCCAGCCTCTTTGTTTGGTAGTAAATCCTGCAGTAAATACTGCTTTGAATTTTCCTTTATCAATTCCTTTTCCTGTATCCTTAATGTCAATAATATATTCGTTTGATTTTTTCTGAACAAAAATATCGATAAAACCATTGCCATTCATGGCATCAATCGCATTTTTACACAGATTCTCAATTACCCATTCAAAAAGTGGAACATTCAGGTGAATAGCATCATCTTCTGAAGTTTCGAAATGGCATTTTATCAATACTTTTTGTGACGAACGTCGGCTCATGTATTGAATGGCATTTGATAGCGTTTCATTTAATTTAACCAGTTGCAAATCGGGTGTCGAACCAATTTTGGAAAACCTTTCGGCAATAATCCGCAGGCGGTTTACATCTTTTCCCATTTCGTCGAACAGTTTGTCTTGATGGCGGCTTTTCAGCAAGTCGAGCCAAGCCAATAAGGAAGAAATGGGAGTTCCCAGTTGATGGGCGGTTTCTTTAGAAAGTCCAACCCATACCTGATTTTGTTCTGCTTTTTTTGTTCCTGAAAATGCAAGATAACCTATCAGTAAAAATATAAAAATGACTCCGAGTTGAATGTATGGAAAATATCTTAATTGTTTGAGCAACAATGAATCATCATAGTAAATATGTTGAAGTGTATTGTCGATTCTGACTTCAATGTGTGAATTTTTCCTTTTCAATCGCTCTATTTCTTTCTGGTAAAATTTATCAACGCCCGACGATGGTTCCTTGACATTCAGGGATGAAATCAAGTTGTCATTTTCGTCGGTCATAATAACGGGAATAGTAGTGTTTCCGGCGATAATTTCTGAAAAAAAATTAATATCGGTATTTTCGCCTGCCAAAATAACTTGTCGCATAGCGCCAGCCCAAATTTCCATTTTTTTATGTTCTTCCACCGCCAGCTGTCGAGTGAGCCTGTTGGTAAAGAATATGGAAGCAATTACAATCAATGCGGCAGCCACTATGAAAATAAGCCTTAGACGATGACTTAGCTGGTAAATTTTATTAAAAGAGAACATGAATAATATTTTTTCGTGATAGTTGCGGCTTCAAATTTACATGATATTTCCCAAATTTCACACAGGCGTTGTAAAAACAGTTTCTCAAAGTAAATTCGATTATTTTTTTTTATAGTTTGTTGGTAGAGAGACGAAATGGCACAACTGTAATTATTTTTCTAATTTTTATTTGATTTGTTGTAGGATATTTAATTTAAACTTGTAATTTTGTGATTGTTCAATTAGCTACAAACCAAAATATTATGAAACATTTCACAGCTGTTTTTTTGGTTATTTTTCTGTGTTCGGCTTATATTTGCCAAGCAAATAATAGCCATAGAATCCAAATGCTTGCCGATTCTCTGTTAATATCTTCCGATCAGCTTGAACTTGATTCGCTGGATTCCGTGCCATTGATAAACCTGAATGAGGTGGATGTCTATGGAATAACTTCCAGCAGACTGGCTTTTCCACTTGTTATCGTCGATAAAAATGCGTTGCAAAATTTTTCATTTACCACTCCTGCCGATGCCTTGCAAAGAGAACCCGGAATTTTTTTGGCACGCGATGGGATTTGGGCTACTTCTGTAAATATCAGAGGTTTATCTGAACAAAGACTTCTTTTTCTGGTTGACGAAGATCGATTGCTTACGGCAACAGATATTGCGGCTGCTTTGTCCACTGTAGATTTAAATGCTTTGGAGAGAATTGAGGTTATTAAAGGAGCCGGCTCGGTTTTATATGGAACAGGAGCGATGGGTGGCGTAGTAAATTTTGTCCCCGAGCGCCCCACTTATAGCCCTTTTCTGGAAAGTCATGGAAATGTAAATTCATCTTTCAATTCTGCGAATCAGTTTTGGAGCAACCATGCAAAAGTTCAGTTGACGAATCGTCAATGGTATCTGTCGTTAAACGGAAGTTATCGTACAGCCCAAAATATAAGAACTCCTGAAGGAAAATTACCAAACAGTCAGTTTAACGATGCTTCTTGGGGCATGCAGGCAGGGATGAAGTCGGTTGAAAATCAGGAATTGCTGGTCAATTATCAGCATTTTGAAGCATGGAATGCAGGTTTGCCAGGTGGTAGCGCTTTTCCTACAACAGCAAAAGTACGATACAAAGATGTACAACGCAATCATTTTAGTGCAGAATATATTTTTTCTGACTTAACTGATTATTTAAAACGCTTGATCTTGAAGGCTTATACGCAAAATATCAGTAGAGATGTAGAAAATATTGTAAATAATTCTACGGCCATTTTTCCTTCCAGCAATAATAATACTTCAGGCATTAAAGCTGTTGGCGACTGGGAATATACTGCATACAACAAACTGACCTTGGGAGTCGAAGGCTGGATAAGAGATGCTAAAACTTCACGTATCAAAGAAGTTCAAACAAGTTCACAAATCAATGTGTTTGGTGAACAGCCGACACCCAATGCCCAGGTGCAGGATGCCGGAATCTTTGCACAATACAGTTGGGAATTTTCTCCACATTATTGGATGTTGAATGCCGGAATACGATTGGATTATCTGAAAACAACAAACGACAGCGCTTTTCAGCCGGTGTATAAATATTCCTATTTTCCTGAAAATCCGTCCATGCGAATTTATGAAGATATTCCCCGCAGTTTGCTTTTCAAGGCAGGAGAAAAAAATGAGTTTTCCTATGCTGCTCATGTCGATTTAATTTTTCATCCTACTCGTCGGCAAAAGTTGGCGCTTTCTGTTTCCAATTCCTATCGGGCGCCTTCTCTGGAAGAGTTGTTTAAATACATCGATCAGGCGGGAACCCTGCGTGTCGGCAATCCCGACCTAAAGCCCGAAAAAGGAATTTTTTCCAATCTTGGCTACACCCTTTCGGAAGATCATTTGTATGTGAAAACCGATCTTTTTGCCAATTATCTTTTCGATTTGATTGCCGAGCAGCACGGAACCTACACTTATCAGGATGAAAATGGAAATGTTTCACAAAGAGATGCACTTATCAATACGAATATAGACAAAGCACTCTTTTTAGGAGGTGAAATAGAGTTGCAATGGAAAATTAATCCTGTTTTTTCGATGATGACCAATTTTTCTTATACTCAGGGAAGAAATATAGATAAAGATGCTTTTCTTCCACAAATACCACCCATGAATGGATTATTTTCGGTGAATTATCATCAAAAAGAACTTATTGATATTTCATTTTCAGCTTTGTGGGCCGCGCGACAAGGAGATGTTGCTCCGGGAGAAAATCCAACGGCTGGTCATTTAATTTTTAATGCCGATGTACATACGGAGAAGTTGAGCATGAATAGAAATTATCTGCAGTTTTTTGCAGGAATAGAAAATATTTTTGATAAAGCCTATTACAATCATCTTTCCACTACTCGTGGAATATTACGTCTTGAGCCAGGAAGAAATATTTATGTCAAGGCACAATTGGGATGGTGAAAAATTTTTTTCTGAGAAATAGGATCACTGCATTTTACAGGCTGATAAATTAAAGGAGTAAAAAAGTCAGCATTCACTGTTTTTTTACTCCTTTGGATTGATTTTTTTGAGTCTCAAATATCTCAGAAAAAAATATCACATTTTTGACTTTTCAGAAATCGTAAAACTTCGTCATTAAAATTTTACTTCGGGCGCTTTTTCTGTTCCGTCCTGCGCTTCAAAATATGGTTTTTTCTCAAATCCGAATATTGCAGCTATAAGAGAAGTTGGAAAGCGCCGAATGGTTGCATTGTAGTTCATGGCCATTTCGTTAAAACGATTCCGTTCCACAGCGATTCGGTTTTCTGTCCCTTCCAGTTGCGCCTGCAATTCTATAAAATTCTGATTGGCTTTCAGATCCGGATAATTTTCGGTAATCATCAGCAATCTTCCCAAAGCACTGCTCAATTCTCCCTGAGCTGCCTGAAATTCCTGCAATTTTTCCGGCGTAAGCGAGGTGGGATCAACAGTAACTTGCGTTGCTTTGGCACGAGCTGCAGTAACTGCTTCCAGTGTCTGACTTTCGTGTGCAGCGTAACCTTTCACAGTGGCTACCAGATTGGGAATTAAATCGGCACGTCGTTGATATTGATTTTCAACATTTCCCCACTGGCTCGAAACAGCTTCTTCGGCCGAAACCAGTTTGTTGTAACGGGAAACTCCCCACAAAAGAATCAGTGCAAGAGCAGCGATAACAATGATAATGGTGTTTTTTTTCATAATTTTTTATTTAGAAAATTAGTAATTCGTTGCAAATAAGTATTTTAGAAAATTGAGTAAAATAGAAATCTTAATAGTTTTGATATTGAAGAATTTAAAAATGTCATATTTTACCAGCCACTGGTAGCGCCTCCACCGCCCGACATGCCGCCACCAAAGCTTCCGCCACCAAAACCTCCTCTTCCGCTAAAGATACTGCCAGCAGCAGCACCGCCGATAAATGCACTATTGTTGCGGGTAAGTCGCGGAATACGCCGGTTTTTGTTTTCTTCGTAGCCGCAAAACTCACACCGATAGGTAAGCCTTTCGGTTCCGGCATTGAAATAAGTGGGCGCCATGGTGAGTTTTTGTTCTTTCAAAATAAAAGCTTTGGTACCACATTTCGGACATTCTGTGTAAGTGCTGGGTTTATCGATAGTAAAGATTGCTTCGTTTTTACAATTGTCGCAAACAAATACATCGTAATCCACAGCATGAAGTTGTTCTTCAAATTGTTGGGAAAGTTTGAGATAAACATCTTCTTCTTTTTCCGGAACAAAGCGCATCTGACCGCCACAAACACTGCAGGGAAAAGGTTCTTTCCGAATTTTGCGAAGTCTGTAGTTGCCATACATCACCGGAGGAATAGTTGTAAATGGCAGAGGGAGCAACAAAAGCAGATAAACAGCTTTCGATAGTACAAGAATAGCAATGAATGCGGCAACTGGTAAAAATATTGCCATAACGCTGATGATACCGTTCCTTTCATTTTTTGCGGCTACATAACGTGCCATATTGCTATTGAGTCTTGGATTTTTTTTGACCTTTTCCATAGCATTGCCTATCCACAACCAAGTCAATACCAGCCAGATAAGATAAAAAGCCAACGCAATAGGCAATATTTCTTTCCAATTTACAGGAGCAGTTTTCTCAACTTGAACAGGTTCTTTTAAAATAATAGCGTTGATACGTTGAATACCGGCCAGCATTCCTTCATCATAATTTCCCTTTTTAAATTCGGGAATCATACTTTCAATTTGTATGCGTTTGCAGATGGCGTCAGGCAGAATGCCTTCCAGTCCATATCCGACTTCAAATGTAACCTTCCGTTGATCCATTACGAAAAGCACGAGTAACCCATTGTCTTCTTTTTCTTTTCCTATTTTCCAATAATTAAAGAGGTGTTCGGCAAATGATTTAATATCTTCATTACCAATGGAGTTGACTAAAACAACTGCTACTTCGGCTCCCGATTTTTTTTCCAAAGAATCGAGCAAGTTGTTGATTTGACTTTCGGTTTCAACGTTTAAAATGCCATCAGGATTACTCACAAAAGCAGAACGATTCAGTTTCTTGGGGTTGGGAACTGTTTCAATGGTATAGGTCTGGCCCCAAACATAAGTTATTGTAAAAATGGCAAAGAATAGTAACAGAATTTTTTTCATTTCCCGATTTCTTAAATTCATTTATTTTTAATAATAGGAAGAAACGAGGGTTACCTCATAAATCAATGCCGAATAGGGAGGAATTGTAGAGCCGGAGCCATCTTTCCCATAAGCAAGTGAGCTGGGAATGTAAAAAATGAAAGTTGAACCATCTCGCATCTTGGTAATTCCTTCTTGCCAGCCACTGATGGAACTCGAAAGATAATAATCGTACTGTCCTTCTTCGAACAATGTCCCATCAATTAAATATCCTTTATAGTTGGCCGTTATCCAACTGCTTGCATTTGGTTTTCTGCCTACGCTTTGATGTATGATTTGATAACACAGTCCGCTGGAAGTAACTACAAATCCCGAATCGGATTGATGTTTCAACATCCACTGGTCATTCACAATTTTCCAATCTTCATAATTATCTTCTTTACATCCGGTGAAAGAAAAAATGAGTAGAGTCGAAATAAAAAGTAGGAAACGCGTTGGTTTCATAGGTTGATATTTTTTTACATTTTTTGTAGGAGAAATTCCATTCAACATATTTTAAAATCAAAATGTTATGATGGTTTTACCCTGCTAAATTATTGAAAATGAATTAATTAATTAATATTTTGTTTATTTTGCTTTCTGTAAAGCTGAGAAAACGATTTTTTTGCAAATTTCGGAACAGCTCTTTTGGGTCCCCATCCCCAATAATTTAAAGGATAAAAAGCTGAATTTTTCATTACAGCAGGGAAAAAGTCAAATCCTTTTCGTTTCGAAGCAATCAGACGAAATCCTTTCATAGCTGCTTTCTCTGCAGCCGGTGAAAGTTGTTGCTCAACCGCTTTTCTTCTGTTTGCCAAGAAAATATCAGGCAATGGAATTTTTACCGGGCAAACTTCTGCACATTTTCCGCAAAGTGTAGAAGCATAACTCAAATGATAAAAATCGCGGAACCCTTTTAAAAAAGGCGTAATTGCTGAACCTATCGGCCCGCTGTACGTGGCATTGTAAGTGTAACCGCCAATGGTTCTGTACACGGGACAGCCATTCAGGCAAGCTCCACATCGAATGCAAGCCAGCGATTCGTAAGCTTCATCGTCTGCAAAAATACCAATTCTCCCATTATCGAGCAAAATTACATACATTTTTTCCGGGCCATCAATTTCTCCGGTCTGACGAGGACCTGTAAAAATCGTATTGTAGGCAGTCACTTGTTGCCCTGTTCCGTGAACGGCGAGTAATGGATAAAAAAGCCCCAATTGTTCCATTTTCGGAATTATTTTTTCGATACCGGCAAAAACAAGGTGAATTTTCGGGAAAGATGTGCTCATCAAAGCATTTCCTTCATTTTCGGTTACGGAAATTCCACCAATGTCGGCAATCAGAAAATTGGCACCGGTAACTCCAATTTGTGCTTGTGTGAATTTTTTTCGCAGCAGGCGACGAACAAAATCAGAAAGCTCTTCCGGTGTACTTTCGGGCGGAGTGCCGAATTTCTCATGAAACAAATCGGCAATTTCGCTTTTTGATTTGTGCATGGCAGGCGTAACAATATGATAAGGTTTTTCTCCTGCCGTTTGAACTATAAATTCACCCAAATCCGTTTCAACCGATTCACAGCCCAATTTTGTAACTGCTGCATTCAAATCGATTTCTTCCGTAGTCATCGACTTGCTCTTCACCAGTAAACGGGCTTTGTTCTCAACCAGAATTTTTTCGACATAAGCAATTGCTTCTTCGCTATTTCGTGCCCAAAAAACCTCGACACCATGAGAAGTGATATTTTTTTCAAACTGAAGAAGATATTCATCCAGATGATTAAGAACTTCACGTTTTATGGCAGCTGCCTGATTTTTTGCGGCTTCTACATTTCTGTAACGTTTCATTCCTTTTTCCACAGCCAAGTCGTAGCGCGACATATTGAAGTCGATTTTCTTTCGATGGGCTTCATCAAAAGCAATTCTCGAGGCATCATGATAGAATTTTTTTGCCGTGTTCATGGTTGAAAGATAGAGAGTTGGTTATTTTTTAATTTCAAAAGTGAAACTTCCGATTCTGAATCCATCCACAAAGAAATCGGCACGATAGGTTCCTATTTGAAGAATTTCATCTACTTTCCAATAAATTACGTCACTCAATGTTTCGCCGGCATATTCAAAATCTTTTTTTGCCGAATAGGCAATGTATCTGTTTTCATAGAGAAAAACGTCATCCGGATTTTTTGTCATTACTTCACCATCAGGTCTGGTCAGGCGTAAATAAAGTGTTTTCATACCAGGTGGACAAGTAATGTTTTTCTGAATGGTATAATTAAACTGTAAAGTATTAATTTTTGAATATCTGCTCGTTTTGCGATTTCTACTATCCAACGTAATCATGCTAAAATCTGAAATATCCAGCATTGAAGCGCGGGTGACTACTTCCGTCAAGTTTTCCTTTTCTTTTGAAAGTTGTTTCACCGTTTCGTTGGCAGCTTCATATTTGCGTTTAACTTCCACGTTTTCGACACGCAAAACTTTGTTGGCAGCGCTTAACGAATCGATTTGATGAACGTATTGTGCCATCACTGTCCGCAAGGTGGCCAATTCCTTTTTCAATTCGGCAATTCGCTTTGCATTGGTTGCTTTGGTGATTCTCAGTTCCTGCAAAAGCTGTTGAACTTTTATTTTTTCGTTTTGAAGCAGTTGTACCAGCGAATCATTTCGAATGGTGGAGGAATAAGTATCGTATTCCAATGCCAGGTCGGAATAATCTTTTTCCAACTGTTCCTTTTCAAAATTCATCATTTCCACAATTTCTGCCATTTCAGCATCTTTCTGCTTGTTCCTTTGTACGAAAAAAATAGTGGTACCGATTAACAGTAGAACAACTACCGACAGTAAAATAAGGATCAAATTATTCTTCTTCATTCAGATAGAGATAATTAAGTTATTAAATAGTAGAAATTCATTCAATGAAATAGCTTATAAAAATGGCAAAACTTTTTCCAAATGTATTCCTCTGGAGCCTTTAAGAAGAATATTCTGTCCTTCCAGAGGAGACGATTCCAAATATTTGATTAATTCTTCCACATTTTGAAAAGAGAGATAGCTATCATTGACCTTTTGAAACTGGGGACCAACAAGCAAAACATTTTTAAAACCTTTTTGTTGAAGAAGTCGAATAATATTCCGATGTTCTTCTTCACTTTGTTCACCCAGTTCGAGCATATCGCCAATGATCAATGCTTTTGGTTCGCCTTCCATTTGTGCAAAGTTCTGTATGGCGGCACTCATGCTTGAAGGATTGGCATTGTAGGCATCGACAATCAGTTTGTTTTTTTGCGTTACTGTCAGTTGCGACCTGTTATTCTGTGGATTATAATTTTCAATGCCTCGTTGTATGGCGCTGTTTTCTACGCCAAAGAAAAAACCTACAGCTACCGCCGCCAAAATATTTTCGGCATTGTAAGAGCCAATCAATCGGGTTTCTATCATAAAACTGCCCTCAGGTGTATGACATTTCATTTTCAGGAAAACAGAATTTTCCAAAATTTCGCCCGAAATCGCAGCCGGCTCTCTACCGGGTACGTTCAAACCATATTCAACAATTCTCTCGTTTGTTGAGAACCCGGCATTTGCAGCCATTTCACGAAGAAAATTATTGTTTTTGTCAATAAAAATATTTTTCCCATGCCGAAAAACATAGTTGTACAATTCGCCTTTAGTGCGCATGACGCCTTCAAAGGAGCCAAAACCTTCCAGGTGCGCTTTCCCGACATTCGTAATCAGTCCATAATCCGGAGCGGCAATTTGGCATAATTGATCAATCTCACCGGGATGATTCGCTCCCATTTCAATTATTGCCAGCTGATGTTCAGGTAGCAATTGCAATAAAGTCAACGGCACGCCGATATGATTGTTCAGATTTCCTTGCGTGGAAAGAACTTTAAACTTTTCTTTCAACACTGCGGTAATAAGCTCTTTTGTTGTGGTTTTTCCGTTGGTGCCGGTAATGCCCAAAACAGGAATATTCGTTTGTTTACGGTGAAAATGGGCCAGTTGCTGCAGGGTTTCCAATACATTGTCCACCAGAATAAAGCGATCATCAAGAGCAAATTCCTTTTCGTCCACCACCGCAAAAGCGCAACCTTTTTCCAACGCTGAAAGAGCAAAGGCATTGGCATTAAAATTTTCTCCTTTCAATGCAAAGAAAATAGAATTTGCAGGGCAATTTCTGCTATCGGTAGTGATAATCGGGTGTTGAAGAAATATATTGTATAATTGCATGGAGCAAATAAAGAATTTTACACTAATTCATTACAAAAATAGTGATAATCCTCTGAATGAAAGGAAACATTCAAATCATTTTAACAAAAAAAGCCTAACTCATTGATTGAGTTAAGCCTTTTTATAGAATGAAGCTAAATTTTCCTCTCGCAACTTAGAGATCAAATCCAATTGAAGCTTTGAATTCGTCACGAGTCAAAGTGTAATTTTCGCTGTTGTTGGTATCCAGCAATCCCCAGTCGTAACCCAGTCGGAGTTGGACACCCTGTACTTTTATACCAGCGCCGACACCCATTTGCAGATCAAAACGCGACTGCGGACTGTTGCCTTCGTCGTCAGTTTTGTAATAATCTATTGTTGTTTCCAACGTGCCTAAACCGCTGGTAACTTTTCCTGTCGATTTTTTGCTGATACCGATATTGAAACTTGGTCCGCCGAAAATAAACACGCCAACCTTATCACCCGCAGGAATGGTAAATGCCAACCGAACCGGAATATCTATCGAATGGAATTGGGTAGATATTTTTGTATCAACAAGCGAACTTTCGTAGGTTTTTGAACTGGTGAGAAAATTGTAGAATAATCCATACTGTAAACTTAGTGGCCCTTGAATTTGCAATTCGGCTGTCGGACCCACATGAAAACCGTTCAATGTGTTGAGCGTATCGCCTTCTCCTACAAAAGTTGAGGAATTGCCGTAGCCGGCTTCCAATCCAAAAGTCTGCGCATTAAGTGAAAAAGCCGTAAACAAAATGGCTGTAGTAACAAAAATCTTAACTTTTTTCATACTTTTTGATTTTAAGTTGATTACTTAAATTTTAGTTGAACACCTAAAAACAAAAAATATGCCAATGGGTAAAAAGGATGTTTTTACAAGAGAGGAAACCGATTTTAAATTTAGACTAATGTGTTTATAAACAGAAAATTAATTAAAACTCGTAACCAAAAGAAACAAACCAGCCACTTTGATGAAGGCTTTCGGTTTTGGATTTGTACAAATCTAAAATTCCAAAATCGTAACCACTCTTCAAACTATATTTTCGCCACTGAATGCCACCTCCCGCTCCGAGTTGGAGGTTCAGTCTTCTTAATACATTATCGTTATACAATTCGGAATGTGTGGTGTCCTGAGGAATGGTAACATGTTGAAATTCCTGAACAAGTTGGGTGAGTTCAGTTGTTAATGTCGAAACAGTTTTTTGGGGCTGATATAATCCGATGTTAAAATTTGGTCCGGCGTAGGCAAACAATTTGACCTTTTTTATGGTCAAGGTGTAGTTAAGTCTGACCGGAATATCAACAGCGTGAGAATAAGTGGTATAGCGCACGTACGTGTCATGTGGAAAAAGTTGTTCTTTAAAAGAATAGAGAAACGAATAATAACCGCCCACAGAATAGCTGAAATTGTTTTTCAAAGCGAAGTCGGCTGATACTCCAACTTGTGCACCATCAAAATAAGTGGCACTAAGGCCTGAGCCACTGCGCAACTGATTCAAATAACCGGCTTCAATTCTGTATGTCTGAGCAGAAAGAGGAAGATAAAACAATATTATACCGGAAAGAAAAAATACGAATTTTAGAGACTTTTTCATGAACGTGCAATTGTAAAAAGTTTTCTGCGGCAAAGATAAGTTTTTTTATTTTAAAGAGAAGCAAGCCGTAAAGTGAAAACAACTGAAGTTATGCTTTATCTTGTTAACGTTATTTTCTATATTATTTTCGAGGATGGTTGATTTCAACTTTTTTGGTTTTTTCCATAATTTTATTTCTTTGTTCGACGGCATCCACCACATTTTCTGCCAGTTGTCGGAAAGAAATCGATAAAATGCTGTCTTCTTCCGTTGCTATGGGTTTCCCGGCATCGCCCGATTCCCGAATGCTTTGAACGATGGGTATTTGTCCCAGTAAAGGTATGTTGAATTCTTCAGCCAGTCGTTTTCCTCCTTCTTTCCCAAAGATATAATATTTATTTTCAGGGAGTTCAGCTGGCGTGAACCATGCCATATTTTCCACCAAACCGAGTACCGGTACGTTTACTTTTTCATTGGTAAACATATTAATGCCTTTTCTGGCATCGGCCAGCGCTACGTCTTGGGGCGTAGTTACCACAATAGCTCCAGTAATACCCATTGTTTGTACCAGTGTGAGGTGAATGTCACCTGTTCCGGGTGGCAAATCCATAATAAAATAATCCAACTCGTCCCAATGTGCGTCGGTGATCAGTTGTTTGAGTGCATTGCTTGCCATTGAACCACGCCACACCAATGCATTGTCGGGATCGACAAAAAATCCGATAGACAAAAGTTTGATACCGTATTTTTCGATAGGGAGAATAAGTTCTCGTCCATCTATTTCCTCCATATAAGGTCGAGCATCTTCCAGTCCAAACATTTTGGGAATAGAAGGACCGTGAATATCGGCATCGAGAAGTCCAACTTTATATCCAAGCGAAGCAAGTGCAACGGCGAGATTTGCAGCAATGGTTGATTTTCCTACACCGCCTTTGCCCGAAAAAACAGCGATAATATTTTTTACGCCGGGAAGAATGGAATTTTCTTTTGCTGCCGGAATTTCTTTTTTATAAACGGCCGTTATGTTGCCTTTTATGTCCACTTCTTTTCCCACATAAGTCAATACGGCCTGCTCGGCTGCCTTAATAAGAGATTTGATGAATGGATCGTTGGGTTTTTCAAAAATCAGGGAAAAGCTCACTTTGTTTCCTTCGATGCGGATATTGTCTTGCACCATACCTAAAGATACGATATCCTGACCCTTGCCGGGATAACGCACATGTGAAAGAGCTTCAAGAATTAAATTTGGATAAAGAGTCATTATTTTTTAAATTCTAATGTTTTAAATTTTGGTTGTTTGATATTTTGGCCTTCTTCCAAAACTTTTGTATTGGTCGTGTTCGATTTCCAGGTCAGGTTCAAGAATTTCAGCTTTTTTTTGAAGCTTGAATTCGATATATTTAATGGCAATGCCTCTTTCGAGCCACTGTTGTTCATAAAAAGTTTTGATGTCGAGTATAGGATTATTGTAAACAACGTGATACAAATTGTCGGTTGAAAATTCCACAGGGAATTGGTTCAGTTTTGCAAGCTCCTTTGTATAGGTAAACAAAAAATTACTGTCGGTTTTCAAATGAATCAGTGCATTCTCTACAGTGAAACGGCTATAGAGTTTCAGAAATCCAGACGAAGTAAGTCTTTTGGACACTTTCTTCATCTGTGGGTCGGGAAAAGTCAACCAGATTTCGCTGACTTCATTTTCGTCAAAAAAGTAATGAATCATTTCGATGCGGGTGCGCAGAAAGGCTACATTTGGAATTTTCTTTTCAAACGAATATTTGGCTCCCGTCCACATGCGAGCTCCCTTAATGTCCACGCCGATAAAATTTTTTTTCGGAAAAATTTCAGCCATGCCGACTGTATATTCTCCTTTTCCACAGCCCAACTCGAGAACAATGGGATTTGAATTGCCAAAAAAACTTTTATTCCATTTTCCTTTCATTTCGAAATTTGGATGTTCGTTCACCACTATTTGAGCAGGAAACTGAAAAACATGGGGAAAAGTTTCCATCTCGGCAAATTTTGCCAGCTTGTTTTTACTCACGGTTCAAAAAGTTCGTTTTACTTTATTTTCTCAACTTTAATACCCACATCGTTAATACCTGACAAGATCGAATCGCGCATGCCCTGAATAATTTCGTAACGATAAGTTCCGGCATGTGGAAAACTAATTTTCTGAAGGTAAAGAACCGGCATTTCATAAACAGAACCAACTCCCGAGCCGAGCCATTTTCCCCGATGATCGGCCAGATAACATTCAATAGTGTCTTTTGTTACCGAGTCGTTCACGGGTGAGGACTGACGTAGAAAAAACCAGAGATTTTGATAAGGATACTCTCCTCTATGACGGATATTGATATAAACATTATACAGTGAGGCCGTATCAGAAATGGGAATGTCGAAGGTCAACACCGAATCTTTGTTCCATCCATTCGTAGGGAGTGTTCGATACTGTAAATAGACATCCTTTTGAATGCAGGAAACCATCAGACAGGTTATAGAAAAAAGCAAAACAAATTTATTTCTTGTCATTATCGTTGTTTTCTTTGTTTTGTTCATTTTTTTTAATCGGTTTTGCAATTCTATGCTCGGAAGCCGGCTGTCCATTTGTATTGGAAAAATTTTTTTGTTTTTTGTTTTTATTTTTGAAGCGTGAATTTTTTCGTTTTCGGTCGTCAAAACGGGTAACGCTTTCCTGTCCCACAACATTTTCAAAATCTTGTACTACAGGCTGTTGGGATGTACTTTCCGAAATATCTTCCAACTTTTCAGGTTTTATGCCTTTTTTGTTCATAGCAATCACTTCTTTGGCTCTTTTTACCGAAATGGTTATGATGTTAGCGCCGAAATTTTGTGCAGTGGAATAGGATATTTGCCCTTTGAAAACGTCTGTTTTGAAATGATAATAAGTATTGTCGAACGTTTCCAGTTGAATTTCTTTGGATGGAAATTCTTTCATGGCTTCCTGATAGGTATCCAGTTCATAGTTCATACAGCATTTCAGCTTGCTACATTGACCGGCCAATTTCTGTGGATTGAGGGAAATGTCCTGACAGCGAGCCGAACTGGTGGCAACAGAATTGAAACAGGTCATCCACGAAGCACAACACAATTCTCTGCCACAAGGGCCAATTCCTCCAATACGTCCTGCTTCCTGACGTGCACCTATCTGTTTCATTTCAATGCGCACGTGAAAAGTTTCTGCAAAAACCTTTATCAGTTCTCTGAAATCTACCCGTTCTTCGGCAATGTAGTAAAAAATGGCTTTATTTCCATCTCCCTGAAATTCCACATCTCCGATTTTCATTTTCAGATTCATTCTTTCGGCTATTTGTCTGGCCTGAATCATGGTGGCGTGTTCCTTGTTCTTGGCTTCCTGATATTTTTGCAGGTCGGTATCTTTGGCTTTGCGGTAAATTCGTCTGATTTCCATTTTTTCAGGATGCAAATTGTTTTTTTTCATTTGCAGCAATACAAGTTTGCCTACCAGCGTAACTTCACCTATGTCGTGCCCGGGTGAGGATTCTACTGCTACCATGTCTCCTTTTTCGAGAGGTATGTTGGTGCTGTTGAGATAATAACCTTTCCGTGTATTTTTAAACTGCACCTCCACAAAATCGGTTTCTTTCTGGGTCTCGGGCAAATCGGCCATCCAGTCGTGAACGCTAAGTTTAAGGTTGCCACATCGGTTACAGCTTTTCTTTTTTATTTGGTAACCACCTATATCTAATCGATAATCCATAATTTTTGAATGCTGGTATTTAATTTTGCGGAAGATCAAAAAGAACACGTAGATTCTTTAAGCTCAGAAAGCGCTTGAATGGTTTTCCGCCTATTCATAAATTTTTATTTTTTCAGTAGTTTTGTGATTTTTAGCGCCAAATCAAAAAAAACCATTTTTGAATTGACATTCTGTTCGATGTGTCGTTCTGCCAACGAAAAATCATTCATCATGTCTTCGGCATTGGTTTCGTTGATGAACGGAGCAAATCCCACAGAAAATTCTTTTTCAAACGAAGTCATAAAGTTCAGTTCAGGTTGATGCAGGTTGAAAATAAAATTTTCACGAATCATGCGTTGTGCATAATTCAGAAATTTTTTTTGTCCTTCTCTTCCCACTGTTGCAGCAGCCATGTCCTCCGACCATTGTCGGATTTTTTTCAATGATGCATAATCGCCTTTGTTGCCAACTACCCATGCTAAACGCATAATATTTACAAAATGTTCAAAATTTTCCCTATTTACGTTATGCTCATCCATCAATGCCAAAGCTTTCAGAAAACTCCCTTCGGAAATTTGAGCAGCGTTGGCCGCTTCATTTTCAGAAATCTGGCAACGATTAACCAATGCTTCTGCAATTTCTTCATTGCTTAAGCGAGGAATTTTTACTTGCTGACAACGAGATAAAATGGTGGAGATAATTTCTTCGGGCGAATTTGAAACCAGCAGAAAAACTGTGTTTTCAGGAGGTTCTTCCAATATCTTCAGAAGCTTATTGGCACATTGGTCGTTCATCTTTTCGGGCAACCAAATAAGCATAATTTTGTATTTAGACTCATAAGTCATCAAGTTCACTTTCCGAATTATTTCGTCTCCCTCACTGGTATATATCATTCCCTGTTTGGCTTCACCTGAAATTTTTCGATACCAGTCGGTTTGGCTGAAATAGGTATGTTCTAAAAACATTTGTCGAAAACTGCCAACAAAATCATCACAAACCAGCAATTTTTTTTTCTCCGATTTGATAATTGGAAACACAAAATGCAAGTCGGGATGTGCCAGTTTACTGAATTGAATACAAGAAGGACATTTTCCACACGAATCATTTTCGAGAGGATGCTCGCAACAGATGTATTGAGCGTAAGACAATGCCAACTGGAGCTTCCCAATTCCTTCTGGCCCATAGAAAAGTTGGGCATGAGGAATTTTCTGTTCCTTCACTGAGCGAATCAATCGCTTTTTTACTTCTTCTTGTCCTATAACTTGAGAAAACAGCATAGCTTACCGAAAAAATTATTCTCTATATTCATGCAAATTTACAAGATAATTTTGAAATTTTAATCCGACAGACAAAATTTGGTTTTTTCTGACTGAAAACATGAAATTTCGAAAAAGAATTTTTTTGAAATACAGGGGAAGTAATTCGGATATAAGAATCTTTTACAATTATTTGTTATACAGTATATAATGATTTATACAAAAGGAATTTTAAAAATTTAATGCAAAAAAAATTGTAATTTTGCAGAAAAAAAGAGAACTATATGGCTTTAAAAGGAACACCCATTGCATTAGGAACGGACAAAATCAGCAAGTTGCTGGTACAATATTCTTTGCCTGCTATTATTGCAATGACGGCATCATCACTTTACAATATTACCGACAGTATTTTCATTGGACATGGTGTAGGATCACTGGCCATCTCGGGATTGGCTGTAACGTTTCCGTTTATGAATCTGTCAGCGGCTTTCGGGTCGTTGGTAGGTGCCGGAGCGGCAACTCTCATGTCGGTACGGCTTGGACAAAAAGAATACAGCACGGCAAACCGAATTTTGGGAAATGTTTTTGTGCTCAATATGATTTTTGGACTATCCTTTGCGATCATTTCACTTATTTTTCTGGATCCAATTCTTCTCTTTTTCGGAGCCAGCCCTGTCACGCTTCCTTATGCTCACGATTACATGCTGGTGATACTGATTGGAAATGTTTTTACACACATTTATCTTGGTCTCAATGGCATTTTGCGTTCGACGGGTATGCCGGAAAAAGCTATGCATGCAACTTTGTTGACAGTATTGATAAATCTGATTTTAAATCCATTATTTATTTTTGTTTTCAAATGGGGCATTAGGGGAAGTGCTCTGGCTACTGTAATTTCTCAAGTAGTCATGCTATCGTGGCAAATTCATCTTTTCAGCGACAAAAATAACTTTGTTCATTTGCAAAAGGGAATTTTTCGGTTGGATAAAAAA
Source organism: Bacteroidales bacterium (assembly GCA_012517575.1). GTDB lineage: Bacteria > Bacteroidota > Bacteroidia > Bacteroidales > Paludibacteraceae > MVYY01. The sequence continues at coordinate 55,751 of JAAYUQ010000086.1, forward strand.
ATTGTTACAGATTCTTTATCCATAGGGTTGTCGCCATTTTTAATGAATGCTGTTGCCAGTGTTATAGTCATTGTGATCAATCAAACCTTGATCCGTCATGGCGGCGATTTGGCCGTAGGTGCTTACGGAATTGTGAATCGGGTGAGTTTTCTTTTTGCCATGATTGTCATGGGACTCAATCAGGGAATGCAACCGATAGCCGGATATAATTTTGGAGCGAGAAATTTTAAACGAGTTAACGAAGTATTGAAACTTACTATTTTTATGGCTATGGGCATAATGACAGTCGGATTTATAATTGGTGAATTTTTCCCTCACGCCGCAGCTTCATTATTTACAAACGATCAGACACTTATCCGTTTATCGGTTGATGGATTAAGGATTGTATTTATTTTTTATCCGATTGTTGGTTTTCAAATGGTTACTACCAACTTTTTCCAAAGTATCGGTATGGCAGGCAAAGCCATTTTCCTTTCGCTTACCCGGCAATTGCTGTTTTTGTTGCCGTTCCTGCTTATATTGCCTACTTTCTACGGCTTAAAGGGAGTTTGGTACAGTATGCCGGCTGCCGATTTTCTGGCTACTATTGTTGCGGCTTATATGCTTTTTGTCAATTTCAGAAAATATGTCAACCGACACAATGATCATAAAATCGAATCGGTAAATTAAAACAAATAGAATCATGAATGAAAATTTTGTTATCAACATCGGACGCCAGCTGGGAAGCGGAGGACATTTGATTGGGCAAGGCCTTGCTCGCGAATTGGGAATTTCGTTCTATGACAAGGAACTGATTCAGATAGCCTCACAGGAAAGCGGGCTGGCAAAAGAATTTCTCGAACAGTTGGACGAAAAAAAAGGTCAGGGGCTTTTCCGCGGAATTTTTGGGCTGCGAAATTCTGTGATGACTGATGAGTTTTACTTTAATGATAATTATCCGAGCAGCGAAATGCTTTTTAAGATTCAAAGCGATGTGATACGCAACTTGGCCGAAAAGCAATCTTGTGTTTTTGTAGGTCGCTGTGCAGATTATGTGCTGAAAGATCATCCGAGAGCAGTAAATATTTTTATCACTGCCGATTTGCCCGACAGGATTGCCCGTGTATGCCGTGATCAGCATTTAACGGAAGAAAAAGCGATGGATTACATAAAAAAAATGGATAAAAAAAGAGCGGATTACTACAACTATTACACCGAAAAGCAATGGGGTGCCGCTGCTTCCTATCATCTGTGCATCAATTCATCTGTATTGGGAATTGAGGAAACAACAGCCTATATTCGTGAATTTGTCGAGAAAAAGTTGAATCTTACCAACAAATAGCGATGTAGTCAACTAAGAAATAGATTTAAATATCATTCAAAAGCTTTTTAAATAGTATTTTTTTGATGAAAAGTAGAAAACAGCCATCGAAATACTCAAGATATAAAAATCTTTAAATAATTCCACTTATCATGCGGTCTTTCCCTGAGATGTCTTTTTTTAGTGCAAGTTGTCTGAATCCGCATTCGGTAAGCAAATCAAGCATTTTCTTTCCGCTCTGATAATGAATTTCAAAATATAGTTTTCCCCCGATTTTCAAATTCTTACGGGCAAAGTTGGTGATTGTTCTGTAAAATCGAAGTGGATCGTCGTCAGGCACAAATAAAGCCATAGAAGGCTCATAATCAATAACATTGCGTTGAATTTCGCTTTTTTCGCTTTCAGGCACATAAGGCGGATTGCTGACAATCAAATCCCATTTTTTGTTGAATGCCGGCGGATTAAAAATATCTATTTCCCTGAAATTAATATTTACCTGATTTTGTTTAGCGTTTTCCCTTGCCACATCCAAAGCTTCAGGCGAAATATCAAAAGCATCCATTTCGGCCAATGGAAAGTTTTTTTTCAGGCTGATGGCTATACAGCCGCTTCCCGTGCCAATATCCAGCATTTTCAAAGGTTTGCTTCTATCGTTTCCTAAACAGATCCATTCCACCAACTCTTCAGTTTCGGGTCGTGGAATCAGCACCGACTGATTCACCTTGAAAGGAAGACTGTAAAATTCGGTACTTCCTAAAACATATTGTACAGGCTCGTAATTTTTTAGTTTTTTTAAAAAACCATCCAATTGATTGGCTGCTTCACGAGAAATTTGTGTATTTTTGTTTAGCAAAATTTCTGTTCGTGAAAATCCAGTTAATTTTTCAAGCAACAGATAGCCGATGGCTTGAATTTCACTTTCAGGATAAATTCCTCTCAGTTCGTCACTTATGTACTGAAGAATAACTTGCATGTTGCAAATTTAGTTGTTAATTTTGAATTCACGCAATGACAGGAAAATTCTTTTCAGCTTTTTTCTTTAATTTTAGCTTGATATTTCTCAAGATAAATTTTGGTAAAATATGGGTAATATCCTCTCGCAGATTTGTCCCGATAAAATTAGCGGCAACCGGGAAAAATGATAAAACGAATGATCACTTCTGCAAATGATAGTAAATATTTTAATGTTTTATTTGTTTTAAACTTTTATGCAAAGTATCATGGATGTTGAAACAAAATACATGCAACGTTGTCTGCAACTGGCTTTGCTGGGAGATGGATATACGGCTCCAAATCCGCTTGTTGGTGCTGTTGTTGTGCATGGTGATACCATTATCGGAGAGGGCTTTCATCAGCATTTTGGACAAGCACACGCCGAACGCAATGCGATTTTTTCCGTGAAGCAACCCGAGTTATTGAAAAATGCTACTCTTTACGTTAATTTGGAACCTTGTTCACACTATGGAAAAACGCCGCCATGTGCAAATTTAATTATCGAGAAGGGGATTCCCCGCGTTGTAATTGGCACAATTGATCCAAATCCCAAAGTATCGGGAAAAGGTATACAAATGCTGAAAGATGCCGGTATTGAAACGTATGTGGGAGTTCTCGAAGAAAAGTGCCGAGAATTGAACAAGCGTTTTTTTACCTTTCAGGAACAAAAGCGACCTTTCATTGTTTTAAAATGGGCACAAACCATTGATGGATATATTGATCGCATCAGAAGTAATGTCAGCGAACATCCTTTGTCGATTTCAAATGAAATAACGAGACAGTTGACGCACAAAATGCGTTCTGAAAATCAGGCTATCATGGTGAGCACCAACACGGTTTTGCTTGATAATCCAAGCCTCACTGTTAGAAATTGGGTAGGGAAAACGCCAGTTAGAATCACGCTCGACAGACAGGGAAGAATCCCACAAGATTATCATTTGCTCGATGGCTCTGTTCCTACATTGGTTTTCACCGAAATACAACAGCCTAAACTTGCCAATGTGGAATATATACAGATTGATTTTAAAGAAGAAGGATTGCAGGGAATTTTAAAAAAAATTTTTGAACGTAATATTCATTCTGTTCTGGTAGAAGGAGGGGCACAATTGCTGAACAGTTTTATTGCAGAAAATTTGTGGGATGAAGCCAATGTGGAAGTAGCACCAATTGAAATCGGTAGTGGAATTACAGCACCGGTTATGACATGTCAGCCGGTAAACAGAAAAAATTTTGACGGACACGAATGGCTTCATTATTATAACACTAAAAAAACGATTAAGTAGATGTCGGAAATTATTTCGATTTTTTTTATTGCCTTGTATGCTTATACCATACTGACAACTATTTCTGTCCTTTTGCTCGAGAACAGGAATCCGTCAAAATCTTTGTCGTGGATGCTGATTATTCTTTTTCTGCCGGTGATTGGGTTGATTCTTTACCTGATTTTCGGGCAGGATTTGCGCAAGCAGAGAATTATTTCACGAAAAAGCATTTACAGTCTCGATAACCGCGACATTGCCTCGTTTGATTTCAGTAAAATCAATACGGATTTGCTGGATGCCCATCAAATGAATCTAATCAAACTGTTGTACCGAAATAGCGAAGCTGTCGGTTATGCCTACAATAAAATCGATGTTTTTTCTGACGGTAAAGAGGCTTTTGAAGCTATTTTTGAAGCAGTGGAACAAGCGAAGGAACATATTCATCTCGAATTTTACATTATCAGCAATGACAATATTACGAATCGGTTGAAAGATTTACTGATAAAAAAATCACGCGAAGGTGTCAGAATCAGGATTATTTACGATTTTATAGGCAGCTTTAACCTTTCTCGAAAATTTTTAAAAACTTTGAGGGAAGCAGGGATATATGTCCGTCCTTTTTTCCCGCTTCGGTTCCGGATTTCACGCAGCCGAATCAACTATCGCAACCATCGCAAACTACTTGTAATTGATGGAAAAGTGGCTTTCACCGGAGGAATGAATATTGCCGATCGTTATGTGTATGGTAATCGGTTGGGATATTGGCGCGATACTTTTCTCAAAATTCAGGGTTCAGCCGTTCACGGGTTGCAGCATCTTTTTTTGAGCGACTGGTATTTTGTGGAAAAGAAACTGATTACCGACAAAAAGTATTATCCTGCGCCCATGCAATTTGATAATAATCTGATTCAAATAGTTTCGAGTGGCCCCGACACCGAATGGGAAGCCATTATGCAGGGAGTAGCCAAAGCCATTATGTCAGCAAAAAATTATATTTACATTCAATCTCCCTATTACATGCCGACAGAACTGATAGAAGGTTGTTTGCAGTTGGCTGCCTTGAGCGGCGTTGATGTCAGGATAATGATTCCAACACGTTCCGATTCACCCATTGCCATTGCCAGCACTTCCAGTTATTTGGGAAAGGTGTTGCAAGCGGGAGTCAGGGTTTTTTATTATCAGAAAGGCTTTTTGCACGCAAAAACTATCGTGATGGATGATTTTATTTCAATTGTTGGCTCCTGCAACATTGATTATCGCAGTTTTTATCAAAACTTTGAAGCCAATGCTTTTGTATATGAAGAAAAAACAGCCTTAACACTTAAAGAGCTGTTTTTGCAAGACATCCAACACTGCGAGGAAATCACTTTGGAACAGTGGAACAACCGAAGAAAATCCAAAAAGCTGATAGATTCCTTTTCCCGTCTTTTCAGCCCGATTCTTTAAGAATTTTCTCCGGAAATTTAATACCTGTTACAATTTACGGGTGATTCCCAGCGTCGGAATACTTTCCTGCCTGAAACGATTGACGGCAGTAACTACAAAAGTATAATTTCCTTTGAATTTGTAGGGGAGAGTTCGCAAATCGATACAATTTTCGGTTGTGCGGGCAATGATGTTGGCAGGGTTATTCATGTCGCCTACTTCTTTTCCCTTAAAAGCATAAACCACATAATAGGCAGTTTGGCATCCACCTTCTTCGTTTACTTCTTCCCACAGGAGGAAAGCATCTTTTCCATCTCTCAGTACCCGCAAATTTTGCGGCTGAGCAGAGGGTTCTCCTACAATGTTTCTATTTACAGGACAAAGTGCAGGGTAACGATAATAGTTTGAACGCAAACTATCGTTCAAACCCTGTCTGTTCTGCAGAAAAGTTTTTGCACTGAAAAATACGGCACCGTCCACTTGTGAAAAAGAACGATTCATTTTGATTTGACGAATAATTTCATTCCCAGTCGTCCATGCAGAATTTTTTTTGTCGCCTAAAGAGGATGGTATTAGTCCGATATACAGATTTTTTCCGTATGAATTTTCTTTCCACCATTTCAACAAAATTTCATAGTTTGCAACTTTTTTGCCGATTTCCCAGTAAAGTTGAGGGGTAACATAATCGACTGTTCCTTCGGCAAGCCATTTTAAAATATCGGCATATAAATCGTCGTAATTTTGAATACCTGCGCGAGTAGCCGAACCCCGCGGGTCAACATTATCGTTTCTCCATACCCCAAAAGGACTTACACCGAATTCAACCCATGGTTTGATACTTTTAATGGTTTGTTGAACTTCAGCAATGGCCATATTTACGTTGTTGCGTCTCCAGTCCGCCTTCTGGCTGGGCGCAAACCCTCTGGGATATTTCATGAACGTTTCATCGTCGGGAAAATCTTCACCTTTTACCGGATAAGGATAAAAATAATCGTCAAAATGCACACCATCAACATCATAATGTTCTACAATATCTTCTACAACTTTATTTAAAAAATTACGTGTTTCATCCAGCCCTGGATTGAAATAATATTTTCCGCCATAACGAACAAAAAGTTCTGGTTGTCTGAAAAACAAATGATCTTTCGATAAAATCATGGAATCATTGTTTGTGGTAACCCGATAAGGGTTTAGCCAGACGTGTATTTCCATGCAGCGTCGGTGAGCTTCTTCAATAATAAACTGCAGCGGGTCGTAAAAAGGAGAAGGTTTCATGCCCTGTCGTCCCGTTAGCCAGTGAGACCAGGGTTCCAGTGTGGAAGGATAAAAAGCATCAGCCATCGGGCGAATTTGTAAAACTATGGCATTAATGTTATTTTCCGCGAGCTGATCAAGCATGTTGACAATTTCAGTTCTTTGTTGAGTTGGTAACAAACGATTGGAACTAGGCCAATCGATATTGGCAACTGTTGCAATCCATACTGCTCTCATTTCTCGTTTCGACTGTGCGTGTAAAACTGAAAAAATAATGAATAATAAAATTACTGTTAATCGAAATTTCCTCATAATTCTATTCGTGAAGTTTATTAAATATTATTTATTTTCTTTTTTGAACATTTATCTACCAAATAGACAATAGATTGATAGGGAATACCTGTATTGGTATTCAAACCAATTTCGCAAGTGCGGCTGTTACTGTAACCCACCTTAACGTTGGCTTTTTCTATTTGTGGACGGAGTTTTCTCAACGCATGAGCGTTCAGTTCGGGCAGGGTAAATCCTTTATCGCCGGCAAAGCCACAACACCCAATTTCTTCAGGAATCATTACCTGAGTGCTGCAAAGTTTGGCTATTTTTACGAGTTTCGGCTGCAATCCCATTTTGATGGTTGAGCAAGTAGCGTGAATAGCAATAGGTTCATCGATAGGGGTAAAGTCCAACTTATCCAACAAAAATTCGTGTATAAATTCTACCGGCTCATAAAGAGGGAGTTGTTTCATCGAATTGCGCATGTGATAAAGACAAGGACTTTGATCACAAAGAATCGGAATTTTCCCGTTTTCGGAAGCTTCTCGAAGTGCCGCCTCCAATTCTGAAGATTTCTGTTCTGCTATTGAAAGTAATCCTTTGCTTTCCCAGATACTTCCGCAACACATTTTTTCCATGTTTTTTGGGAAAATAACTTCGTATCCTGCTTTGTGAAGTAGAGAAACGGTTTTTTCGATAAGCGGCGTCTGTTCGGGGTCATTTTTACTTGTTCCCATCATCTGATTCAAGCAGCTTGGAAAATAAACGACTTTCAGTGAAGAACCAGAACCAACTGATGTTGTAACTTCTATTTTACTTCTTCTTTTAGGCATAGCCGTCGTCCATAAAGGAAATATGCCACCACTTAATTTGTACATTCCTTTTGTAATGAAACTCATTGTTTTGTTTCCCAGCACATTTTGAGCAGTGGAGGCAATATACAGCACCGATTTCAAACCGGAAGCCACCCACTTGAAATGCTTGGCACTCCATCGTCCCAAAAATTGAGCTGTTGCTTTTGATTTCATGTTTTCGTTGCGAAGCACATGGATATAATCGCCAACATTTATCGAAACCGGACATGAAGTTTCGCAAAGACCATCGCCGGCGCAGCTTTGTTCTCCCATAAAACTGAAACTTTTCTCCAATTGCTTCAAACGTCGTGCATTTTCATTGGTGTTTTTTAATCTTTTAATTTCGCGTTGAACCACAATTCTCTGACGTGAAGACATGGTGAACCCTGCGCTTACACAATTTACTTCACAAAAACCACATTCTATACATTTATCAATGAGCGGATGCACAGCCGGCATGGGTTTAATATTTTCCAAATGGCAACGCGGATTCTCATTGAAAATTACTCCCGGATTCAGTATTCCTTCAGGGTCGAAAAGTTGTTTCACTTGCTGCATAATGCTGAAAGCTTTTTCTCCCCATTCTTTTTTTACAAAGGGAGCCATATTTCTGCCCGTCCCGTGCTCGGCTTTGAGTGAACCGTGATATTTTTCCACCACCATTTCAATCACTTCATTCATCATTTTTTCGTATTGACGAATAAATTCCTCTTTATCAAATCGTTGGCTGATGATAAAATGAAGATTTCCATCGAGTGCATGTCCATAAATTACGGCATCTTCATAGTGGTTTTTTATGAAAATTTCGTGTAAATCGTCTGTTGCTTCGGCCAAATCCTCTATGCTGAAAGCCACATCTTCAATAAGACAAGTTGTTCCCAAAGGACGGGTACTGCCCACCGAAGGAAAAATTCCAGAGCGCATGTCCCAATAGACTTTGTATTCCGATTCTTTGTCGGTAAAATGCACAGGCAAAAGCGTTTGTGAATCACTCAGAACTTTTTCGACTTGCAAAATTTTATCTCTCAACTCATATTCATTTAATGCTTCAATTTTTATGAGCAAAGCGGCACTGTCGTCCGGCAAAGTTTTTAACTCAGGAATGGTTTCAAATTTGTCTTCTACTGAACGAATGGCTTTACGGTCGAAAAATTCAGCAGCACTCACAGGAGAAGATTTTAATTTTTTTACCGTTTCACAAGCCAAATGCATGTTTGCGAAATATGCCATAGCGCTTGCTTTATAAGGATAGTCGGTCGTTGTTTTCAATACTGCTTCCGAAAGAAAAGCCAATGTGCCTTCCGACCCAACCATTAAATGTGCAATAATATCGAATGGATCGTCAAAATCAATAAAAGAATTGATGGATAAGCCGGTAACGTTTTTTATTTGGTATTTTTTTTCTATCAGTCGGTGTAAAGTTTCATCCTTGTGTATTTCGTCTCGCAAATCTTCTATTTTGCGGAGAAATTCAGGATGAGTTTTAGCAAAAACCGCTTTACTTTCTTCGTCGCCCGTATCCAACACACTTCCATCGGGAAGTACAATTCTTGTAGAAATCAGCATTCTATAGCTGTTTTCACGTGTTCCGCAACTCATTCCCGAAGCATTGTTGACGATTATGCCTCCCACCATGGCGGATTTTATTGATGCAGGATCGGGTGGAAACTTTTTCCCGAAAGGTTTTAAAATCTGATTCACGCGTTCTCCCACTATTCCGGGTTGCAGGCGTATGGAAGAAGCATCGGGAGCAAGTTCGTATTTTTCCCAATTGTTACCGGCAAGTATCAGTACCGAATCGGAAATAGCCTGTCCCGAAAGGCTGGTGCCGGCAGCACGAAAAGTTACAGGAAGATGATATTTGGTTGCAGCTCGTAAAAGCAAACTTACTTCGATTTCGCTGGCGGATTGAACCACAACTTTCGGCAACAAGCGATAGAAGCCTGCATCCGTACCCCATGCCAGTAAACGCAACTCGTCCGTATAAATTCGTTTTTCGGGAATAAAACCTCTAATCTCAGATAAAAATGAGTCTATCATTGTTGAATCAGTGATACAAATAATATTTTTTTGAAAGTTGAGAATAGGACTGAATATCTTTATCCCAATAGTGCTGAATGTCAGATACCGAATTGTTAACTTGAAACAGTATTCTTATTTGATCGGTTCCGCTCACCTTGTCGAACATAGAAAATCTTTCTTTATTGGCATTATCGAATACTTTCTTATCGGGATACAACCGTGCAATTTCCTGCATGATGTAAAACTGAACCGAAGAAAGATAAGCTTTTTTGAAATCTACAATGTGAATCTGCACTCCCTGACAATTTTCCCCTTTTAAAGTTCCATAAAATGGCGTGAAAAAAATGGGTCGGAAAATGATGCCGGGCAACTCTAATCGGTTCATGGCATCGGCAAATTCCTGTGCTTTTATCCATGGAGCTGCTACCACCTGAAACGGAAGTGTGTAGCCCACGCCCACCGACACGTAACCCAACTCGCCCAAAATTCCAGTTACCGGATAATAGTAGGCTGAATGTTTATGCGGAATATGTGGAGAGGCAATAACCCATTCCAGTCCGGTATCTTCCCATTTCATGCTTCTTTTCCAGTTCTTCATTTTTACAACCGTCAGTTTGCATTTCTTTTTC
>JAAYUQ010000087.1 GCA_012517575.1 Bacteroidales bacterium
ACGTACTCGTGCTTCCTGTGCTAATCTCTTCATGGGAAGTTTCTGTCCTCTCCTGTGGAATGGTTTATGGTGAACTCATTCTATCACATGGAGGGCTTTAACTTCCTCTTTTATTGGTTCATATCATTGTAAACTATACAATTTTTGTAATCAAAAAGGTAAATCATATTGTAAATTTAGAAATCTTGAAGTATAATAATGGTTGTTTATGTCTGTCTGCAACACAAGGTGTAATTTTAAAAGATATTTAAGATTGTGATTTTTGGATTAAAACCATGCATAGCAATAATCGGATTTTCTGAATTTGTTTTAAATCAAGGAGAATAAAATTTGCAAAAAGTGTTTATCACCTGCTTGCATTTAAAGCATGGTGGCGTTGAGATGGCGATTACCACGCTTGCTAACGCATTGGCGGAATTGGGAATGAGCGTTGAAATACTATGTACGTATCATTTTGGTAATCCGGCATATGAAGTAAATCCGAAAGTGAAAATAAACTATCTTACAACCGTGCTCCCGAACAGAGAAGCCATGACCCATGCGCTGTCATCTCATCACGTAATCTCTGCTTTCAGGGAGGGATTTCGTGCGTTGAAAATTCTGTATATAAAAAAGCAGACAATGAAAAAAGCCATCGAAAAGATAAAAGACGGAACAATTATTTCCACACGAAACGAACATTCCGTGCTGCTGTCCAAATACGGGAATTGTGAAGTGAAAAAAATTGCACAGCTGCACAGTGATCACAACTTTGATCGAAAACTGATCCGTTGTTTTCAGACAAAATACTCAAACATTGATTTCTTTGTGCTGTTAACGCCCAAAACGCAGCGGGAAGTACAGGGCTTTTTAAAGGGATTTAATGATCATACAAAATGTATCACCATACCGAATTTTATTCAGGAAATAAAGTTTGAGCAAAATCCGGTTAAGAAAAATCAAATCATTGCCGCCGGCCGGTTGCATCCAGATAAAGATTTTGCCAGTTTATTGCGAATATGGGCGTTGGTACACGCAAGAAAGCCCGACTTTGTTTTGAAAATTGCGGGGGAGGGCCCATTAAAAAATGAGCTTCAAATGCAGGCGGAACAATTGGGAATTTCGGCTTCTGTCCGGTTTTTAGGTGCGATACCGCATGATACGTTGCTCAGGGAAATGTCGGTATCGTATTGTTACGCTCTCACATCAGTTTCAGAGAGCTTTGGATTGGTTTTAGCCGAGTCGATGATGTGTGGGACGGTGCCGGTTGCCTTCAATGTAAGAGTTGGTCCGGAAGCGATTATCGATGATCGTATAAACGGATTTTTGATTCCCGACAGAAATGAAAGCTTGTTTGCAGATAAAATCATTGAATTGATAGAAAATCAGGTTATGCGGATTAAGATGCAGGAACAGGCAGAAATAAAATCAAAGCAATTTACAAAAGCACAGGTTTTACCGAAATGGATCGGAATCATAAACGGATAGTGTTTTAGCGGGGGATACATAATGGCGCCTTTGATAAGCATAATTGTTCCGGTATATAACGCGGAATTATATATCGAAAATACTGTTCATAGTGTTATTTGCAATAAGAGCGATCAATATGAATTGATACTTGTGAATGACGGTTCAACCGACCACTCTCTTAATATTATAAACCATTTGGCGGAAAAAGACGCACGCATTAAAATACGCACTATAGAAAATTCCGGGCCGGCGATTGCTCGTAATATCGGCATGAAGATGTCTTCGGGTAAGTACATTATGTTTTTGGACAGCGATGATATGATTGATCCTGAAACATTTGATTATGTGATTCATTATATTGAAACGATAGATACCGATATGATAATATTTTCGTTTCAGATAAAAAACGAAGATGGAAATCAGGATTTTTATTATGGCTATGATGACCGTATTGTTGATACGACAGAATTAAAAAACATTTTTTCAGATCTGTATCAAAACAATCTGCTGAATCAAATATGGGGGAAAATATATTCTTCCGATCTGTTAAAAAAGAACTCTGTAACGTTCTCCGATTATAAATATGGGGAAGACCGTCTTTTTGTTTTCGACGCAATTAAGCATTGCACTAAAATCGAGATCAGTAAAAAGTGTTTGTATTATTACTATATTAGGTCGGAGGACAGTCTGGTTACCAAGTTTTATGATAAGAAATTTGAGGTTTGTAATTTGATTGACGACAAAATTGATGATCTGCAGAAATGTTGCGGAGACTTTTCGACAACGGCTTTGTCTGAAATCAATTATATGTATCTGAAAAGTATTTTATCTTGTGAAATCAATCTTTTTTTGCCGACTTGCCCTTACAGCTTTCAACAAAAAAAACAGGAAATCCGCTCTATCCTGAATCATGAGAAGGTACTGAAAGCATTAAAAAATGCAGGCCGCTATGGAATTATTATGAATGTTATCTTATTAGTGATGAGAACAAAAAGCATAGGGTTAAACTGTTTCATGGCAATGGCGATCACAAAAATCAGCAGCCGCTTTCCAACTTTCTTTATTAAGACCAAGCATCCGCAAGCGGTTCAAATTACTGATAAAAGCGGGGAAAGTATATGAAAATAGAAGTGATGAGCCACGCATCGAACCCCTGTGGGGACGGCATGGAAAGTAAGAGGATTGTGGAAGCAATGAAGGTGGCGTTCGGCTCAGTAGACATAAAAAAGGTTGGTGTGAGTCATTGAATGATAGGAATTGTATTTTAAAAAATGCAACTAAATCAAAGTTTCTGTGGGGATATTTGCTTGTCCTGTTTATTTCACAACCGATTCTGGATGCTATGTCATATTGGCTGATAAAGTGGAAAGGTGCAGGATCCACACAGCTAACTTTGGCTGTTAGAATGCTGTTTTTTATATTGACGATAATATGCGGATTTATAGTGTCAAAGAAGAGAAAAGTTTATTATATTGCTTTTGGAGTAGTATTTCTTTTTTGGATATTACATTATATCAATGGTGTGAGAATAGGTTACAGCGCTATATTTTTAGATTTGAATAATTATATCAAATTAGTTCAGGCGCCACTCTTCGCGCTGTCTTTTATTTCGATATTTAAACAATTTGCATCGATCGCTCCGGTTAAAAAATTTATAGGAATTAATTATCTCATTATTCTGTTAGTCATTCTGATTGCTTTTATCACAGGGACAGAAGCGTATACTTACCCCGTTTATAAAATCGGTATTATCGGGTGGTTTTACATTGGCAATGCGCAGACTGCAATTATCGCAATGATTATTCCAATTATCATATATACTGCCTTTCAATCAGGGAATAAAATATTTTTTCTCTTATCCGTCATCGTCGGCTTTACAAATTTATTTTTCACCGGCACAAAGGTAGCTTACTATTCTATTTTTATTATTTCAATTGGCTTTGTTATTGTGTTGTTGTTAGCAAAAAATAAATCCATCTATCCTATCATTATAATGGGTTCGATGGCGATTCTTTGCGCTGGTTTATTTACTTTTTCTCCAATGTATGGAATGACCGCAATTCATAGTAATTTTGTTAACAAACAGCAGCAAACTAGTAGCAGTCTTCAGGTTGACTCTCAAAGTTCTTCTTCCGTTAGTTCCAAGGGCAATAGCAGTAAGTCTTCCGCAATTGGTTCGACTACTGGTAATTCTTCCGAAAACCCTTCCGATACATCCTCTAGTAAATCGTCTGATCATTTAGATCTTTCAAAATATGAGAAAGTGTACAGCCAACTTACACGTTATCAACCTATGATTAAAAAGTTTGGTTTAAATACGGTTCTCAAACAAACCAACTATACGCTTGATGTCGGTACACTTACAAATGCAAGAAATATGAAGTTGACCTATAATTTTATACTTTTCAATCAACAAGATTTTCTGACAAAACTTCTTGGAATAAACTATAATATGGAAATGTGCGGAAATGAAAACTATGATGTTGAAAATGATCTGATGGGGATTTTATTTTTATATGGAATTATCGGATTCCTTTTATATATGTTGTTTATCGGATATTTTGCTATATATATATTCAAAAAATTATTATATTCTTTTTCGCAATGTTTTAGTGTGGAACTGGGTTGTATTCTGATATCGTTAAGTATCAGTTTGATTACTGCTATTTTTACAGCCGGGATGCTGCGCAGTCCCAATGCTTCTTTTTATATGTCTGCTTTAATCGCATACGCATATTGTTTAATCAATCATCATTCTTTACAAAAGCAGGTGAAGCGAAATGATTAGTATAATTGTGCCAATTTATAATATTGAGCAATATTTAAAAAAATGTGTTGATTCCATCTTAAATCAAAATTTTACTGATTATGAGTTAATTTTGGTGGATGATGGTTCAACAGATAAAAGTGGAAACATCGCCCAAGATTATATGAACTCCTATCCAAGTTTTATAACTACAATACATAAAAAAAATGGCGGTCTCGGTGACGCTCGTAATGTTGGAATTGAAAAAGCTCAGGGAAGTTATCTGCTTTTTTTAGACAGTGATGATTATTTAGCGCCAAATTCATTACAAATTTTATATCAGGAAACGTTGAAAACGAATGCCGATATGTATGTCTTTGGATTTACCATTGTAAAAAATAACAAAGTTTTGCGGAAAGAGAAGGAAGTCCTTCCTTTTCATACGGAATTAAACTTAAAAAAAGAGCCGCGAATATTGCTGTCATCACCCAGCGCGTGCAACAAATTGTTTAAACGACAGTTATTTATAGAGACTGGAATACGCTTTCCAACAAAAGTATGGTATGAGGACATAAGAACAATAACTAAGATTTATTGCTTTTGTAAAAGTATTGTGTATCTGGATATATGTCCTTATTACTATGTCTTGAGATATGGTTCTATCACAAAAAATCAGAATTGTGAACGCAATTTAGAAATTATAGATGCTTTTGAAGATATCTTGTCTTTTTATAAAAAACATGATTTTTATGAAAACTTTAAAAAAGAACTAACATATTTGGCAATTTATCATCTTTTGATTGCAGCATCCGTGAGGATCATTCGAGTCGAACCCAAAAGCTTATTGCCCGAAAAGTTATCGGAATATATGGTTTTAACTTTTCCTGAATATAGACACAATCCTTATCTTAGAAGCCTTAGCTTAAATAAACGTATTATATTGTACTTTATAGAAAGGAAAAAATATAACGTCATATCTTATATTTTTAAAATAAAAAATATAATGTAGCTGTAAAGTAAAAATAATATTTTAGATTAAGGTGCCGATTAATGAGATTTTTAAAAAAAATATTAAAAAAAATTCTTCCTCACAAAGTGTACGATTTTTTATTTGATATGCGGTATTTATTGCCTGCGTTATTTTTTTCAGTGTTGCCAATTCAAAAAAATAAAGTGTTTATTACCAATTATTACGGTTCTGATTTCGGTGATAACGGGAAGTACATTGCACTGAAACTATTGGAAATAGAACCGGATATCGATATTGTATGGTGCCTAAGATCAAATAGAAAAAATCACAATGTACCAAAGCCAATTCGGGTCGTGAAATTTCAATCATTGTCCGCAGCAAAAGAGATGGCGACAGCCAAGGTGTGGATTGATAATTGTAGAAAGACGTTTCGTACACATAAAAGGGAGGGCCAGTTTTATATTCAGACGTGGCATGGCGGCCCTGGAATTAAAAAAAGTGAAGGGGATTCGATTGATGCCCTGGATGAGCGATATATCAAATTAGCCCAGAAGGATTCCGGAATGTGTGATTTGATGATCAGCAATAGCACTTTTGTGAATGAATTTTTTAGGAGAGCCTGTTGGTACAATGGCAAAATACTAAAATGTGGATCGCCAAGAAATGATATCTTATACCAATCTCCGGTTGAAATTAAACAAAAAATAAAGAAAATTTACGATCTGCCGGAGGATTGCCATATTTTTTTATACGCTCCTACATTTCGAAAGGATTTCAAACAGAACAAGTATAACATTGATATTTGTTCTGTAACGCAATCGTTGGAAAAGCGGTTCGGTGGAAAATGGTTTGCGCTTTTGCGGTTACACCCTAATTTATATAATCAAAAGCTGTTGATCGGTGAGTCGGAAGCTAATGTGCGAAATGTATCCAATTATTGTGATATGCAAGAGCTATTGGTCACCGCGGACTGCTTAATCACAGATTATTCCTCTTCAAACATGGATTACCTATTAACTTATCATCCTAGCTTTGTTTATGCAGAGGATATTAATGAATATGAACAAGACAGAGGGTTTTGCTTTGACTTAAAGGAACTCCCATTCCCTGTAGCTACAGATAATGCGACATTATGCAAGAATATTGAAAATTTTGATGAGGACAAGTTTAAAAAAGAGGTTTTTCAATTTATCGGGAATACCGGGATCATTCCAACGCAAAATGCAAGTTTAGAGGTTGCAAAATATATAAAAGGAATACTCAATAACTGACTGCTTTAATTTTAATGTAAAAATCATTAAAATGTTTAAAAACCCAATTAGCATAAGTGCTTGATGAAAATTTGCCGGGTTAAATGTTTATAATGCAGACAATTACAAGGGGACTTGAATAATGAACATTGCTTTAATTTTTGCCGGTGGAACTGGGCAACGCATGAATACGAGATCAATGCCAAAACAGTTTTTGGAGCTTCATGGGAAGCCGATTATAATCTATACACTGGAACATTTTGAAAATCATCCCCAGATTGACGGAATTGTAGTGGTTTGTATTGCAGACTGGATCGACTATTTTTCAAAATTGTTGGATAAATTTCACATCACCAAAGTCAGTGCGATAGTTCCAGGAGGCGGTAATGGCCAGGAGTCAATTTATAATGGATTATTAAAAATCAATGAACAATACAGCGAAGACTCCATTGTATTGATTCACGACGGTGTCCGTCCGATTATTGATGAAGAAATAATATCTCAAAACATTATGTCTGTTCGGAAATACAGTTCGGCTGTCACAATCTCCCCTGCAACAGAAACCGTTGTTACTCTTGGAGAGAATCAATGTTTACAAACGATCATTGATCGCAATCAATGCTGTATCGCGAAAGCTCCGCAGAGTTTCATATTAAAAGATATTTTATGCGCTCATGAACAAGCAAAAGCAGAAGGAAAACTGAACTTTATTGATTCTGCTTCGTTAATGAGGGATTATGGGTTCGATTTACATACTGTGGTGGGGTCAAGCGATAATATAAAAATTACGACGCCACCGGACTTTTATATTTTTCGAGCCTTGATAGATAGCCGAGAGAATATGCAGATTATGGGAATACGTTAGGAGGCTAAAATATGAATACATTAAAAAATGATTTTGCAAATATCTTTTCCGACAAAAATATTCAATGGAATCAATTCAGGAATACGTCATTATTTATAACCGGTGCAACAGGGCTAATCGGCAGAATATTAATAAAGTACCTGTTATATTTAAACAGAGAGATAAATGCCAACATTAAAATTTTAGCATTGGTAAGAAATATAGAGAAAGCCCATAAAGTTTTCGCAAATGAGCATCCTTCTGATAATGAATTGGTATTTATTGTGGGAGATGTTTGTTCATTGCCGGATGTTGATGAACCTATCAATTATATTATTCATGCAGCATCAGAAACAAAATCAAAAAATTTAGTCAGTAAACCGGTTGAAACAATAAAAACGACGGTGCTTGGAACAATGAATGTATTTCAATTGGCAAAAGATAAAAATGTTTCGTCAATTGTATATTTATCTTCTATGGAAGCCTATGGAGTTACAGACCCCTCTTTAACAAGGATAACAGAATCAGATCTGGGGTATATAGATCTAAATAGTCCAAGAAGCAGTTACCCTGAAGGGAAAAGAATGGCCGAATGTTTAGCGACGGCTTATTATTTCGAATACAATTTACCTGTAAAATCAATCCGTCTGGCCCAAACGTTTGGAGCCGGTGCGGACATTGCGGCAGACACTCGGATTTTTGCTGAAATAGCAAAGTGCGTGATTGACAAGAGAAATATAGTCTTACATACGAAAGGCGAGTCCGAGCAGTGCTATATTTATTTATCCGATGCCGTTCGGGCTATTTTTGCAGTACTTTTATTAGGAAAAAACGGGGAAGTGTATAACGCGTCAAACGAATTAACATATACTTCAATTGTTCAAATGGCAAAAATGGTGGCAAATAACCTAACTCATGGTGAAATTAATGTAGTGTTTGACATTCCGGAGTCAAATTTGCAATATGGATATGCTCCTCCCCATAGACTTCCGTTAAATAGCAGTAAACTGCGTGAATTAGGTTGGAGCCCGCAAGTGGATTTGGAAGAATCCTACCGAAGGATGATTGCGGATCATATTGAAAACGGAGGCTCCATATCATGAAAAAGGGAATAAAAACATGTTTTGTTATGACATGTTTATTGTTCATAACATTAATCGTTCCTCATTTTTATGACGCCTTTGCAGACGAAAATTTAGGCGGTACTTTGCAAACAAACGGAAATGTCACTACCGGGATTGAATCAACCATTGATCAAACGATTCATTTTAGTGCAACGGGCAGCGGAGGGACCGGAGTTTATTATTACCGGTATTCGCTTATCAGTAACGGTCAGGCGAGCGTGGTTCAGCCGTTCAGCACGAAAAACACGTTTGACTGGAAACCGACCGCGCCCGGGACCTATCAGATCCTATTGAGTGTTGCGGACTCCACCTGGAGCAAAATTGTATACAAAACCGTTCAAGTTACCGTGCCGAAGTTGGGCGCGACTTTGCAAGCGGACAGCGGTTCCACGGTACAGCCGCTGACCACGGTCTGCCTGACCGGCACGGGCAGCGGCGGGACCGGAGTTTATTATTACCGGTATTCGCTTATCAGTAATGGTCAGGCAAGCGTAGTACAGCCGTACAGCACAAAAAACACGTTTGACTGGAAACCGACCGCGCCCGGGACCTATAAGATCGTATTGAGTGTTGCGGATTCCACTTGGAGCAAGATTGTATACAAAACCGTTCAGTTTACCGTGCCGGAGTTGGGCGCGGCTTTGCAGGCGGACAGCAGTTCCACGGTACAGCCGCTGACTACGATCCGCCTGACCGGCACGGGCAGCGGCGGAACCGGAGTTTATTATTACCGGTATTCGCTCGTCAGTAACGGTCAGGCAAGCGTGGTACAGCCGTTCAGCACAAAAAATACATTTGACTGGAAGCCGACCGCGCCCGGGACCTATCAGATCCTATTGAGTGTGGCGGATTCCAGATGGAGCACGATTGTATATAAAACCGTTCAGTTTACCGTGCCGGAGCTTGGTGCGACACTTAAAACCAGTGCGAGTCAGACCATACCGCTTGCGAATGTTCAATTTGACGGAGCGGCAAGCGGCGGGACCGGAATCTATTATTATAGATTTTCTGTTGTTCATAACGGGGTAGGAACGATTGTTCAGCCCTTCGGAGAAAGCAATACCTGTAACTGGACGGCGACAGAGGCAGGTACATATAGTATCGTATTGAGTGTTGCGGATTCTCGCTGGACAAAAATCGCAACAAAAACCACTGTGGTTAAGGTCGTTCCGGCAGAAATAAAAGGGATTGATGTATCGCATTGGCAGGACGATATTGACTGGGAAAAAGTCAAAAATGCCGGCGTCAAATTTGCGATGATTAAAGCTGGCGGCAGTGATGATGGTTTGTATCAGGACAACTATTTTGAGCAAAACTATACCAATGCGGTGGAAAATGGACTTGCAGTTGGAGCCTACTATTACGGGTGTGCCATTACAGAAAATGAAGCGATTGCAGAAGCACAGCATTGCCTGAGCATTCTGAAAAATCGGTCGATTGGCTTATATGTTGCTTATGATGTCGAAACAGATAGGCAGGCTGGCGCGGGGAAAGATCAGCTTACGAAATCCATTATTGCGTTTTGTGACACGATCAAGAAGGCGGGCTATAAACCGATGGTTTACGCGAATGTTAATTTCTTTACCAATTTTATCGATATCGCAAAGCTTCGCACCATGGGCTATGATATTTGGGTGGCTCATTATGGGGTAGACGCTTATGATTCCATTGCGTTTCCGGCGCGAATCTGGCAGTCCTCCAGTTCCGGACAAATTGACGGTATCACTAAAAATACGGTAGATTTGGATACCCTGTATTTTTATGACCCTAATATGAAGGTCGCCGAATGTACAGACAATGGGGTGAATATCAGAACTGCAGCCGGGACAAGCGCGTCAATCGTTACCAAAATCTATCATTGCTTTTTCCAGGTGTTAGGGTCACAAACGGCCTATAGTTCAGATATAGAAACGCAGGAGTTATGGTACCATATTAAGCTAAACGATGGAACGACAGGCTGGATATCCGGTCGATTTGTCAAGCTTTGGAATATGACTTTTTAAAGTGCTTGGATTATAATTTTGAAAACAGGTGTGCTTTTATATAATGGAAGCGCATCTGCTTTTAATTTAATGCATCCTTGAATTTTAATAATTGTTTAATTTTAACGAAATTGTAATTTTCAGACGAAGATTGGTTACAAAATGAAATTGACAAAAAGCGACTGAAATCTTATAATCAAAGTAATTTCTAAATTGAAAAGACGGGGACGATAATTATGAGCAGGAAGGCTGCATCTGTAGGGACAAAAAAGCGATTCCTTAAGACAAAGCAAGGGAAAGTTGTGGTAATCGTTTTAGCGGTTATCGTAGTAATACTTGGTGTTGTGGTTGGCGGTACAGGCTACTATTTGTCAAAGATTAACCATACAAATCTGGATAATTTCGGGCTGGCCAGCGGCCTGCCGAGCGACGAAGTGGACAGCAACATTGATTCCAACATCCCGGTCGATAACAATCCGGACGCAATGCAGTGGGGCACGGGTGATATTGTCAGTGACCCGAATATCCAGAATATTCTGCTGATCGGCAGCGATACACGCGGCGATGAAAAGTATGGACGTTCCGATACGATGATGGTTCTTTCGTTGAACAAGAGCACCAAACAAATTAAAACAGTTTCTTTTTTAAGAGATCTTTATGTGAAAATCAATGGTCTGAAAGACAATCGAATCAACGCTGCCTATTCCTACGGAGGCCCGAAGCTCCTGATTGATACGCTGCAGAGCAATTTTCGATTTAAGATCGACAACTATGTTCGCGTGGATTTTAATTCGTTCAAAAAGCTCATCAATATGGTTGGCGGTGTACAGATTACGCTGACGGAAAAGGAAGCGAATGAAATTAATAATCATCCGGGCACTTATTTTACCAACGGGGACACACAGCGCGTAAAAGCCGGTCTGAATACGCTGAATGGCGCCGGAGCGCTCGCGTATTCCAGGATTCGCCATATCGACAGTGACTTTGGAAGAACACAGCGTCAGCGCAACGTGATGACCTCTCTGATGAAATCCCTGAAAGGTTCCAGCGTTGGAACCTTGATGGGAATCGCAAACGAAGTGCTGCCGAATGTGCAGACGGATCTTTCCAATATGCAGATTATGGATTTTGCGCTCAATGGTAATTCATATATGTCCAATGTCGGAGGACAGTTAACAATTCCTGGGGATGGATTGTACAAGAGCGAACGGATTCGTGGTATGTCGGTTTTGGTTCCGGATGTGGAGAAAAATAAAGCGGCGGTCTGGAAGTTCCTTTATAACAAATAATTTGAATGTGAGCCGGCAGCACTCAAGCTGCCGGATCCGTGCTTATGCTGACAAAATTTCCTCCCGGCTTGCCGTAAACGACAGAGTGACCGATGGGTCATCTCCACCATATCCTCAATATCTTTGAAGATGTCGGTTTGAGTTTTGCACAGATCTAAACTGCCGTTGTTGCAATTTTGCGGCAATCCCACATTTCGTCGCTTGCGCAGTTTGAAGGGATATCATAAAAATGGAGAGGACAAACACACCAAATGTGATAAAATTAAAGGAAGACAGGATGGTGTGTTATGCGAAAATATGATAAAGGATTTAAAGAGGAAGCAGTTAAGCTCTCCGACGAGGTGGGCCTCAAACAGGCGGCCGCACAGTTGGGGCTGCCCTACTACACGCTGTCGGAATGGCGGCAGAAACGCAAAGCGTATGGCGACCACGCCTTTGTTGGCAGCGGTATTCATCGCGATGCGCCGCTGAACGAGAATGAGCGCAGGCTCATGAAAGAAAACGCCGAATTGCGAAAAACCAATGAAATTCTCAAGGATGCGCTCGGTTTTTTCGCAAAAGACCGGAAGAAGTAGAAACGATGCGGCTGTATGAATACATCAGCCTGCACAGAGAAAAATTCAGCGTCTGTGCGATGTGCCATACTCTGAAAGTCAGTGAATCCGGCTATTACCGCCACATTCTCCATACTTGCCAGCCGAATCACTGGCAGCTGCTTCTGGCCAAAATCCGAGGAATCATCGCCCGGTATCCAGACAACGACAACTACGGTGTGAAACGTATCCGGCTGGCACTGGAACAGGATGGCATCATCGTAAGCAAAAGCACGGTACGGCGGACCATGAAAAAGGGCGGGTTGCTTAAGAAATCACCGCGCCATTCCTGCAGCCTGACGAAAGCGGATGCCGATGCTCAAAAGGTCGAAAATCTGATTCACCGGGATTTTACCGCTGAGGAACCAAACCGGAAATGGCTGACTGACATTACACAAATCCCCTGCCGGGACGGTAAGCTGTACATTGCCCCGGTTCTGGATTGCTATAACGGCGAAATCGTCGGTCTTGCCATGGATGACAATATGAAAAAAGAGCTGTGTATCAGGGCGTTTGAATCTGCCTGTAAGTCCCAATCTGCAAAAGGGATGATCCTTCACAGTGACAGAGGAAGCCAGTTCACCAGTTCTGCTTTTCGGGACGCTCTGGCTCGGCATGATGCCATTCAAAGTATGAGCAGCACCGGTCGCTGCTACGATAACGCCAGAATGGAAAGCTTTTTCGCCACATTGAAAAAGGAAAAGCTCTACAAAATTCAAACGGAACAAATGCCGATGGCTCAGGTCAAAAGCATCGTGTTCCGGTACATCATGGTTTATTACAACCGTATTCGGATCTATACCGGAAATCCTGGCGGGCTTCCGCCTGCTATGTATCGTCAGGCCGCAAGAGGTTTGGCTGCATAATTAGAAAATTTGGGGTGTTTATTCTCTGCACGATCCTTGACTTTTCCAGT
>JAAYUQ010000088.1 GCA_012517575.1 Bacteroidales bacterium
CCTAAATCGATGGCTATTTCCTGTGTAAATGAAAAAAAACCCATTTTTTTGTGTATTTATGTTTTAAAAAAAAGTTTTTCGAAAAAATTATTTGTGATTGTCAATGCTTAAAATGCCTGTATCCAGTAAATACCATCGAAACCCCATTTTGGTTACAGTAATCAATGGAATCTTTATCTTTGATGGACCCGCCCGGTTGAATTACGGAAACAATTCCAGCTTCATGCGCTATTTGAACACAGTCGGGGAATGGGAAAAAGGCATCGGAAGCCATCACAGCGCCTTCCAAATCAAAATCGAAGGAACGTGCCTTGTCGATGGCATGAACCAGCGCATCAACTCTCGACGTTTGTCCAACGCCACTGGCACACAATTGTTTGTTTTTTGCCAGCACAATAGCATTAGACTTTGAATGTTTTACAATTTTATTTGCAAAAAGCAAATCTTCAATTTCAGTCTCGGAAGGAGATTTTTCGGTAACTACCTTTAAGTCGGCTGCTGTTTCGGTATGTGAATCCCTATCTTGCATAAGCACTCCATTCAGCAATGAGCGGAATTGTTTTGGACGCAGCGTATTATTTTTCATAATCAAAATAATACGATTTTTCTTTTGACTTAAAATTTCAATGGCTTCCAGGTCATAATCGGGAGCAATGATAACTTCAAAAAATATTTTGTTGATTTCCAGCGCTGTTTCTTTATCGATAATGGCATTGGTAATGAGTATTCCGCCAAATGCAGAAACAGGATCGCCTGCCAGCGCAGCTTTCCATGCTTCCAAAAGGGATGGACGTGAGGCAATTCCGCAGGCATTGTTGTGCTTGAGAACGGCAAAGGTTATTTCTTCAAATTCATTGATGAGATTTACTGCAGCGTCAATGTCGAGCAGATTGTTATAGGAAATTTCCTTCCCTTGAAGTTGCTCAAACATGTCGTTGAATTTTCCAAAGAATATTCCGCGTTGATGCGGATTTTCGCCATAACGCAAAACTTTTGGATGATTTTCATACCACCGAAAAGCACTTTGATAGGGTTCATCAAAATAATTGAAAATGGCTGCATCGTATTGAGAAGAAACTGCAAAAGCTTCTTTGGCAAACCATCGGCGTTCTTCAATGGAAGTTTGTGCGCCACTACTGTTTAGAATTTCCAGAAAAGGTTCGTATTGCTCTTTGGAGGCGATGACAACCACGTCCTTGAAATTTTTTGCAGCAGCACGTATAAGCGAAATTCCTCCAATATCGATTTTCTCTATCGTCGTAGGTTCATCCGCACCTGCTGCTACCGTGGCTTCAAATGGATACAAGTCCACAATGACCAAATCAATTCCTGAAATATCATATTCCGACATTTGCAGCATATCCTGAGCATTTTCCCGTCGTGCAAGAATACCTCCGAAAATTTTCGGATGCAGCGTCTTCACTCTGCCTCCAAGAATAGAAGGATAGCCGGTCAAATCTTCTACTGCTTCACAAGAAATGTCCAGCGATTCAATAAACGATTTTGTACCTCCTGTGGAAATAAATTTTACTCCTTCCGCATGCAGCTTCTTGATTATTTCTTCCAGATTGTCTTTGTGATAAACTGAGATTAATGCTTTTTTGATTCCCTTTTTTTCCATGCCTTTGTTCCTTTGGTTATGGGATGCAAAGTTACATGAAAATTTTCAATTTACACACAGACAAATAAAAATCAATTCTTTGCTAATTTGGAAATGTAGATTCAAAAATTTGAGACCTTCAAAACAAAAATTTACTACATACAAGTTGATTTGAAAAATGAAAAATGAGAAATTGTGTAGATCGAAAAGTTATAGAAAGAAATTGAAAACTTTTTCAAAGAATTTATCTATTTTTGAAGTTAGTTTTCAAAAAAATGAATTTATGACTCAGACTTCTCTCAAAAAGTTCATGTATTTGTCCATTGCAGCAGCCATCGCAACCATCTTGCTGAAGTTTTATGCATTCTGGTTGACTGGTTCAATGGGATTTTTTTCGGATGCTTTGGAATCTTTTGTAAATCTTGCTGGAGCAGTGGTGGCATTGATTATGCTGATTGTATCAGCCAAACCTGCCGATAAAGAACATGAATTTGGACACAGCAAAGCTGAATATTTTTCGAGTGCTATAGAAGGAACGCTTATTTTGTTGGCTGCTCTGAGCATTATCTGGTCTGCCATTCCCCGATTGTTTCATCCGAAGCCACTCGAAAATATTAATATCGGTCTTTTGTTTTCGGTAGGTGCTTCCCTGATCAATCTTGTTGTTGCCGTTGTACTGATTAAAAACGGAAAAAAAAGTAACTCCATTGTGCTCGAAGCTGACGGAAAGCATTTAATGACTGATGTGTGGACTTCAGCAGGCGTAATTGCTGCTATTTTGATAGTAAAAATTACGGGTATTTACATTTTAGACCCAATCATTGCCATGCTGGTCGCTATCAATATTATTTATACCGGCTATCGACTTATTAGTCGTTCTGCCAATGGATTGATGGACGCCTCCATTTCGGAAGATGCTTTAAAAAAAATTTCGGCTTATCTGGATTCTTTCAAGGATGAAAAAATTGAGTATCACTCTCTCATGACACGTCAGGCGGGACAACGCATGTTTATATCGGTGCATCTGCTGGTGCCGGGAAACTGGACAGTGCAAAAAGGACACGATTATGCAGATAAAATAGAGCAATTTATAGAAAGCATGTTCGATGTTCCGGTAACGGTTTCTACTCATATCGAACCCATAGAAGACCCTGCGTCAATGAACGATATTGGCATTTACAGAAAAAAATAAGGCCTCATTGATGTTTATCGGCTCAAAAAAATTTTATTTTGCCGATTTCGTTTCAGTTACAAAAAAAGCTATCCTTCATTTTATTGAAAGACAGCTTTTTTAAAAAGAAGTGACCCCGACAGGATTCAAACCTGTAACCTTCTGATCCGTAGTCAGATGCTCTATTCAGTTGAGCCACGGGGCCTTTTTCGAAGTGCAAAGATAAAGTTTATTTTTAAAATGAGCAAAGAAAAATTCTAAAAAAATCTTTGGGGTAGATTCAACTACTTAATGCAAGTTCGATTAGTAAATACAATTTTTAGAGGTATAAAGTTCAGTGTGAAAACGATTGTATGTTTCGTTCTCTTTTAACAATTTTTCCCGCTATTTTCTGGAGTTGTCAGCCAGCGCAAAATCGAGCTCTTTTTTGTCGAGATTGGCTTTAGCAACTCTAATTTTGATTTCGTCTCCCAATCGATAACGTTTATGGTATCTTTTACCGGTGAGACAATAATTTTTTTCGTCAAAAATGTAGTAATCGTCGTCCAAATCGCGAATAGGAATCATTCCTTCGCATTTGTTTTCAATTATTTCTACGTAAATTCCCCATTCGGTTATGCCGGAAATGACGCCATCGTAAATTTTTCCAATCCTTTCGGACATAAATTCAACCTGTTTGTATTTGATGGAAGTGCGTTCGGCTTTGGCTGCCAGTTGTTCCATGTCTGAGCTGTGTCGGCAGTATTCTTCCCATTCCTCGGCATTCACGCTTTTTCCATTGGCCAAATACCTGTCGAGCAGGCGATGTACCATCATATCGGGATATCGGCGAATG
Organism: Bacteroidales bacterium; assembly: GCA_012517575.1. Taxonomy (GTDB): domain Bacteria; phylum Bacteroidota; class Bacteroidia; order Bacteroidales; family Paludibacteraceae; genus MVYY01. The sequence continues at coordinate 3,607 of JAAYUQ010000088.1, forward strand.
GGAGAGGTGAAATGCGTATAATAATCGAATGCAAGTCCATAATGACCGACATTGTTGGTTGAATAGACTGCTTTGGACATGGAGCGGATAGCCAGTGTTTCTATCAGGTTTTGTTCTTTTTTCCCTTGAACTTCATCCAACAGTTTGTTGATTCCCTGTGAAACAGAGGTTTGTTTGCCGGAAGTTTTGAGATGATAACCAAATTTTTTAACAAACGCAGAAAAATCGCGCAGTTTGTCAGGATTTGGTACTTCATGAACACGATAAACAAATGTTTTGGCTTTTTTGCCTTTGGCCGGTTTGCCAATGTGTGTGGCCACCGTTTGGTTGGCGAGCAGCATAAACTCTTCAATCAATTGATGCGATTCCTTTTGCTCTTTAAAATAAACCGAAATTGGTCGCCCATTTTTGTCGATTTCAAATTGTACTTCAGTGCGTTCAAAAGCAATGGCGCCGTTCTCGAAACGTCTTTTTCGAAGAATTTGAGCAATTTTATTCAATTGGAGTATTTCTTCAGCAAAATCACCTTTCCCGCTTTCAATAATTTCCTGAACTTCTTCGTAAGTAAATCGGCGATTGCTTTTGATAACGGTATGAACAATTTCGTAGCTTTTTATATCAGCATTTTCGTCGATTTGAAAAACGACAGAAAAAGTCAGTTTTTCTTCATTCGGGCGAAGTGAGCAAATTCCGTTAGATAAGTGTTCGGGCAACATAGGTATGGTTCTGTCCACCAAGTAAATAGAGGTGGCTCTTTTTTCAGCTTCGCGATCGATAATAGTTTTTGGCTGAACGTAATGGGTAACGTCGGCTATATGAACGCCAATTTCCCAAATTCCGTTGTCGAGTTTTCTGATGGAAAGGGCATCGTCAAAGTCTTTGGCATTGCGCGGATCGATAGTAAAAGTGGTTATATCCCTCATATCGAGTCTTTTTGCAATTTCTTCGGGAGTAATACCGTCATCAATTTGTTTAGCTGCTTTTTCTTCTTCAACAGGATATTTGTAAGGTAAACCAAATTCGGCCAGGATAGCGTGCATTTCGGTGTTATTGTTGCCTTTATCACCTAAAACATCAATCACTTCGCCTACAGGACTTTTCAGATCGGGTTGCCATTCCATAAGCTTTACTACTGCTTTCTGACCATTTTTTCCGCCGTTTAATTTGTTCCTGGGAATAAATATATCGCTGGTCATAATGCGGTTGTCCACCACCAAAAAGGCAAAATTTTCCGAAACCTGCAACGTACCTACGAAAGTGTCTTGAGCGCGCTGCAAAACTTCTACCACCTCTCCTTCCTGCTGTTGTCCTTTTCGTCGTGCATACAGAATCACTTTTACTTTATCGTTTAGCAGGGCGTGGTTGGTTTTACGTTCGGGAATAAAAATCATTTCTCCGCCATCGTCAGGAATTACATAAGTTTTAACGCCATGCCGGTCGATGGTTCCGGTTATGCTGTTTCCGTTCGGGAAGTTGGCTTTAAAACGTCCTTTGGATATTTCCGTAATAAATTCTTCATCAGCCAATTGTTCCAACAGTTGTCGTATGTATTGCTGTTGCGAATTGTTGTCAATATTCAGCATTTTGGCTATCTGACGGTAATTATAGGTTTCGCCTGGGTGCTGATTGAAAATATCGCTGATGGCGTTTATCAATTCTTTACGCGGAATCCGCGTACTTGTATTTCTATTTGTTTTTTTCGACATATTTTTTTAATTTGTTGGTGGAAAACTTTCCATACTGTTTTCCCCTTTTTCATTCACTAATGTTTGGTTATTAATATATTTTTCGTTGTAATTGAACGTCTCCGGATAGTATTTTGTGGTCAGGAGAAATGGAATTACAAAGTTACGACTTTTTTAGCAAAAATTTTTTTTTGTGTTGCATAATTATTGATAAATTTTGCAGTTTAATACTTTTTTGTAACTTCGCAGCCGTTTTTGAATGCAAATTTTCAGTTATGAAAAAGAAAATTGCTTTCATTATTAATCCAATGGCCGGTTCGAGGACGAAGTCCTTTATTCCGCAGCATATCCACGATGAATTAAACAGTGATTTGTTTGAGGCAACTGTTATGTTTACCGACTATAGGGGTCATGGAAGCTTACTGGCAAGAGATTTTGCTGCGAAAGGTTACGATAGCGTGGTGGCGGTCGGTGGAGATGGCACTATAAATGAAGTTGCTCGCGGACTGGTTCAAACATCAGTGTCCTTGGGAATTTTACCAATTGGTTCGGGCAATGGACTGGCACGACATTTGGCAATCCCAATGAATATTCGAAAAGCCATTCAATTGATTAATTTCTCGGAGGAAATTTCCATTGATTACGGATTGGTAAATCAACGCCCTTTCTTCTGCACATGCGGAACAGGTTTTGATGCTTATATTGCTGCCGAGTTTGCAAAAGGTCATCGCAGGGGGATTGTAGCTTATCTGGAAAAAATTGTGAAAGGCTATTTTGCATATCATTCCGAAAACTATCGTATCATTGGAAAAAACATCGATTTTACTACCAAAACTTTTCTTATGACCGTGGCCAATGCTTCTCAATGGGGAAACAATGTATATATTGCCCCAAAAGCGAGCGTTCAGGATGGACGGCTCGATGTGTCCATTATGAGCAATTTTCCTATCATTGCCTTGCCTACACTTGCTTTGCAACTTTTCACCAAAACCATAAGCAACGACTTGTTTATCAATACTTTCAGAACGAACGAAATTACAGTTTTTCGTCCTGCGCCGGGTCCTTTTCATTACGATGGTGAACCGTATGAAGAAGGAAAGGAAATAAATATACGGGTTGTTACCGGCGGTTTGAAAGTGCTGGTAAGAAAAAGATTCTGAATGACAAATTTCTTCCGGATGCGTTTTTGCTGAAAGTAAATGATTAATTTTGCATCCGAATTTCTTCACGGTTTTTTCTGATGAATCTTTTAGAACATGCGTAACACAATTCATCACAGACAGTTGTTTTTTTGGATAGGTTTTTTGCTGTTGGCGCTGGCGCTTTCCTTTATCCGTTTCAGGTTGGATTTGACTTCTGAGAAACGCTACAGTTTGTCGGAACAGTCAAAAGAATTAATGAAAACACTTGATTCTCCATTGAAAGTGAAAATTTATCTCGATGGCAACCTCAATTCCGGTTTCTTAAGGCTGAAAAAATCGACGGTAGAAATGTTGGAAGAACTTAAAGTATACAGTTCCAAACCTATAAAAATCGAATTTGAGGATCCTTCGTCTGTTGCCAAACCAGAGGAAAGAGAAAAATATTATGCCGAACTCGCATCGCGCGGGTTGATTCCTACCAATGTATATGAACGCGATGATGACGGAAAAATAATTCAGAAAACCATTTTTCCGTGGTTGGAAATGGAATACAAAGGGAAAAAAGTTACGGTGAATTTGTTAAAAAATATTCGGGGCAACTCTGGGGATGAGAATTTGAATATTTCCATCATCGAACTGGAATATGAAATTACGGATGCAGTGCGCCGTCTGGTGAGTACCGAAGTTGAAAAAATTGCCTTTCTGGAAGGCCATGACGAATTATCTGAAGAGGCGACTTATGACATCAGCAAATCATTGAGCCGTTATTTTCAAATTGATCGTGGAAGGTTAGGAAATGATGCTGCCATTCTCAGTCCTTATAAAGTAGTTATCATTGCCAAACCTCAAAATCCTTTCAGTGAAAAGGAAAAATTGATTATCGATCAGTACATTATGAATGGTGGAAAAGTTCTTTGGCTGATTGACGGCGTGCGCGTGGCAGAAGAAAATTTTTCGGTTTCCGGTATGTCGCCGGCTATTCCGCTCGATTTAAATCTTTCCGATCAACTTTTCCGTTATGGAATTCGCATAAATCCGATTATTTTGCAAGATGTGCAGTGTGCACAAATGCCAGTTAATGTGGCTGAGTCGGGAGAAACACCACATTTCGAGCCGGTTCCATGGTTTTTTGCTCCACTTTTGCTTACTTCTAATGCTCATCCGATTACGCGCAATATTCCGCCGGTTCGATCAGAATTTTGCTCTAACATCGATTTGGTAGGAGAAAACAAACAAGTTTCAGCTGTTTTGCTGTTGGCAACTTCCGACAATACCCACATTATTGGAACGCCGACCAATATTGATCTTCGGGAGATGCCTTCGGCAAGCGACAAAAATTATTTCAATACCGGTTATGTGCCTGTTGGGGTTCTTTTGGAAGGAAGTTTTGAATCGGTGTTTGCCAACCGAATGTTGCCCGACAGTGTGATGAACATTTCAAAAATTCGTTCCAGAAGTGTAAATACCCGACAAATTTTTGTGGCTGATGGAGATATAATAAAAAATGAAATTTCCATTGTTCCGGGCGACAGTGCTGCTTTGCCTTTGGGTTTTGACAGATTCACCGGGTTGCAGTACGGGAATAAGGATTTTATTGAAAATGCCGTTCTTTATCTTGCTGATGAGGATGGATGGATGCAGCTGAAAAACAAAAACTTTAAGCTTCGTTTGCTCAATAAACAGATTGTTCTCGACCAGAAACTGAAATGGCAACTTATTAATGTGTTGTTTCCGCTTGTAATTTTTGTGCTTTTCGGCGTTGTGTTTCAGCTTGTCAGGAAAAGAAAATATTTACGTTAAAAATGAAACGAAAATGGTGTAAATATTTTTGTAATTGTTTGCCTCTCAGAATTTACTATCATAGAAAAACGTGTTTTCCAAAATTGGAAATTTTTTCAAAAAAATATTTTAACTTAAAAAATCAAGGGAATTTTTTTCCGACGGTTGTTATATCATAATATTTTAAATTGTTCCGATTAAAGAATAGAAAAAACGTTGGTTTATGAAAAAAATGAAAGTTGTCATTGTTGGTGGTGGATTTGCCGGTATTCAGTTGATTAGGAAACTGGATGAAAATCTCTTTGATATTTTACTAATTGACAGACTGAATCATCATCAATTTCAGCCTTTGTTTTATCAGGTGGCTACCTCACAAATTGAACCTTCCAGCATTTCGTTCCCGCTCAGGAATGTTTTTAGCGAAAGAAAAAATGTACAGGTCCGCATGACGGAAGTTACGGCTGTTTATCCTGATCAAAACAAAATAAAAACCGATATTGGAGAATTCGATTACGATTTTCTGATTTTGGCCATGGGTTGTACAACTAATTTTTATGGAAATCAAAATATTTGCAGAAATTCTTTCCCTCTCAAAACCACTTACGATGCCATTACCATCAGAAATCATATTATTACAACTTTTGAAAAAATAGTTTCGGCTTCCGAAGAGGAGCGTGAAGCATTGAATAATTTGGTTATTGTTGGTGGTGGACCAACAGGCGTTGAACTTGCCGGGGCTTTTGCGGAAATCAAACGCAATATTTTACCGAAGGATTATAAAGGTGTCGATTTTTCAAAGTTTAACGTGATTTTGGTTGAAGGCACCAAAAATACGCTTGGCAATATGACCGATGCGTCCAAAGTCGAGTCAAAAAATTATCTCGAACGTTTAGGTGTGGATATTCGCACCGAAGTCTTTGTAAAAGATTATGACGGTAATATTCTTCAGTTGAGTAATGGAGAATTTATCAGAACAAGAACCGTTATTTGGGTGGCCGGTGTTACGGGCAATACCGTTGATGGTTTATCGCAAGAAGTTGTTACCCGGGGAAACAGGATAAAAGTTGACCGTTACAACAAGGTTCAGGGTTATCAAAATATCTTTGCTATTGGTGATTTAGCTTGCATGTCCACACCAAAATATCCAAATGGACATCCGCAAGTTGCCAACGTGGCTATTAATCAGGCCAAGTTGCTGGCAAAGAACTTAAAATTACTTATCTCGGGTAAGCTGCCGAAAGAGTATGAATATAAGGATTTGGGTTCGATGGCTACCATCGGACGAAACAAGGCTGTGGTCGATTTGCCTTTTATTCATTTCAAAGGTTATTTTGCATGGGTCATTTGGATGTTTCTCCATTTAATGCTGATTCTGAGTGTAAGAAATAAACTGATTATTTTTATCAATTGGGCTTGGGCTTACGTAAAAAAAGATACTTCACTCCGCCTTATTCTGAAAGAAGACAAGAAAAAATGCACCCACTTGAAATAAATGTTTAAAATTTCTAAGAAATTCCTTTAACTTTTTTTACACAAATACTTGGATAAAATATTTTTTCCAAAATCAAAAAGTTGAGCAAAATTTAATTTTTTTTTGTCGTTCGCAATAAACGATATCTATTTGATTTCTGCACATTTATGATTCAGATGTGCAGAATTTCTTATTTTTTGAGCTTCATTTTTCTTTATATTGTTTTGGTCGACCAATTTTAATCTTTACTTTTGTGTCGAAAAACATAGAAATTGGCAAAAAGTTTTAGAGAAACCTCTTTATTTTTGCGCCGCAAAACTAATTCAATTTATTTGACCTTGAATTATTCAACATCGCAAAGAAATACTCTTCTTTTTTTCGAGAAAAGCAACTTACTTGTAAATAAGTTGTTCTTATCTTCTTGATAATTATTATTTTAAATTTGAAATATAAGTAGATCTTGAATTTTTAATTTTTCGAGAAAAGGTTTTTTATTTTATATTGAATTGGTTCCTTGCTGTTTTTTAAACTGACTAAAAATATCAGAAAATCAAAAATTTCAAACAATGGATAATGTAGATACCGTTTATACGGATGTATTAATTGTGGGAGGAGGTCCTTCAGGCTTGGCAGCTTCCATTCATTTAGCCGATATTATCAATAAAAAAGGGCAGAACCATCGTATTTTGCTCATCGATAAGGGAAATTCCATTGGCAGCCATATTTTGTCGGGTGCTGTGATTCGTCCGGAAGTTTTCAAGCAATTGCTTCCCGACGTCGATTTCAACGAAATTCCCTTCAATGCTAAAGTTACGAAAGATGCGACCGTCCTATTGAGCGAAAACGGATCTTTTCAGCTGCCTTTCCCCGTGCCTTACATGAGCAATAAGGGAAATTACATCGCTTCCCTCGGCCAGATTTGTCGCTATTTGGCAAAAAAAGCGGAAGAAAAAGGCGTGGAAATTTATCCCGGCTTTTCGATCAGCGACTTGCTTTACAAAGACGGAAAAGTAATCGGAGCAAAAACCATCGATACAGGGGTTGATCATCACGGCAATCCGATGGAAAATTTTCAACCTGGAACGCGAATCGAGGCTAAACTCACCATTCTGGCAGAAGGAACACGCGGAAGTTTGACGAAAAAATTAATCAACCAATATAAGTTGGACAAGGGGAAAAATGCTCAGGTCTATTCGCTTGGCGTCAAGGAATTGTGGAGCGTTCCCGAAGGAAATATCCAACCCGGAGAAATCTATCATACGATGGGTTATCCATTGAATTTGAAAGAATTTGGAGGCGGATTTATTTATGGTTTAAACGATAATAAAGTAGCCGTCGGTTTGGTGGTTGGTCTCGATTACGAAGATCCCACCTTTGATACGCATAATGCTTTCCAGGTTTGGAAAACGACGCCGTTTGTTTCGAAATTTCTGAAAGGCGGCCGATTGGTGGAATATGGAGCTAAAACGCTTCCCGAAGGCGGTTGGTATTCGTTGCCAAAACTTTATACGGACAATGTGATGATTGTAGGCGACAGTGCCGGAATGATTGCCATGCCGGCCTTGAAAGGCGTGCATCTGGCCATCACGTCGGGAATGCTTGCTGCCGAAACGGCTGCTCAGGCGCTGGATAAAAACGATTTTTCTGAAAAGTCGCTTTCCGTTTACGATTCGTTGATCAAAGACAGCCTCATTTATCGCGATTTATACCCAACGCGCAATTTCCGGCAGGCTTTTGCCAAAGGAATGATTGTCGGGCCGCTGCATTTTGCCACGCAGATGATCACCGGAGGTGCTGGATTTTTCGGTCGTCTCAAGTCCGTTCCCGATAAGGAAAGAACCAAAACATTGGCCGAATTCAAAGGGAAGCCATTTAAAGAACGATTCAAGGGGAAATTGGACTTCGACAAAGTCCTCACCTTCGACAAACCAACGGATGTTTATTATTCCGGTACGGCACACGACGAACAACAGGTGCCTCATTTGAAAATAAACAATCCCGAAACTTTTCAAAAAATCAATATCGAACAATACGGTGCACCCTGTCAATTTTTCTGTTCATCCGAAGTGTATGAATTGCATACCGACAAAAACGGTCACAAGGAAATTCGTATTCATGCCGAGAACTGCATGCACTGCAAGACCTGCGATATCAAATCGCCGGCCGACGGCATTACATGGTGTGTCCCCAACGGCGGCAACGGACCGGATTTTCAGAATATGTAACGTTTTCCCGATTGTGTAAAATTATTAACGAAATCAACTAAACATTTCAACACTCCGAATAAATTATGGCTCTTACAATCATAAGTTTAATAAAGCAAGTTCCGCTTCCCTCCGAAATGAGAATGGGCGAAGACGGACTGATGGACAGAACAAAAGCAAAATCGATTATCAATATTGACTGCCAGTTTGGTTTGGAAGCCGGGCTGCAACTCAAGAAACAATATCCTGATGCCCGAATGATTGTTTGCTCGATGGGTCCCAATTCTTTTGAACCGTCGTTGCGAACTGCTATTTCAATGGGTTACGACGAAGCTTATCTGCTTTCCGATCGGAAACTGGGCGGCAGCGATACGTATGCAACCGGATTGGCTATTTCGACCATGCTGAAGCATTTGGGATTTAACAAGGACAGCAAAGATCCTTTTATCATTTTCGCCGGACGTCAAACCAGTGATGGCGATACGGCGCACGTCCCTTCGCAGGTGGCCGAAGCTATGGGAATTCCTCAGGCTACATTCGTGGAAAGCGTGAAAGCCGACGGGAAAGGCAACGTCATTGCTAAACGTATCATCGAAGGTGGTTACCAAATGATGCAATTGCCCATGCCGTGTGTTATTTCGATGACGCCCACCGGCATTCCTCCACGCAAGCCATCGTTGAGTGGTGCTATCAAAGCTCGCCATGCCAAAATCAATGTTTTTGGTGTGGATGATGTTCATGTAAATACCGAAAAAATCGGATTGAGTGGCTCGCCTACCATTGTGGCCAACGTGGTCAACATTGTCAGCGAAAGGCCGCCCGTTACCTTCTGCGAAGGACATACCGAAACAGAATTGGTGGACAGCCTGATCGAGAACATGAAAAAGGTGAAAAGTCCCCTGACGAAAGAGAAAACTGAAACTACAGAAAAGAAAACCGCAGAGAAACCCGATTTCCCTTATTATGACGACAGAAACGGAGCACGAGGAATTTTGACGTGGGCAGAACTTGCGAATGGCAAAGTGGTTCGTCCTTCGCTCGAACTGCTTACGCCGGCACGTCATCTGGCTGATCAACTGGGTGAAGATACCAAAATCATAACGCTTCTGATCGGGCATCATGTCGACGACCAAATTCCGGTCTTATTCGAACATGGTTCGGATGAAGTCATTCTGGTGGACGACGAACGATTGGCGGAATATTTGGTTCTTCCTTTTTCATCGATATTCGAACAGGTTATTCGTCAACGCCGACCCGAGATAGCCCTTTTTGCAGCCACGACTTCCGGACGAGAATTGGCGCCCCGCATCGGGATGAAAACCGGTAGCGGTGTGACGGCCGATTGTACCGGACTTGAGATAGGCGAATACGTGAGCCGAAAGGAGAAAGTGATTTACAAACCGATTCTTTTCTCGCGGCGTCCTACTTATGGCGAAAGCAAGTTGGCAACCATCTTGGGATTTGTCATGCCTCAAATATCTACTGCGCGTCCGGGCACATTTGAAGTGCCGCCTCGGATGGAAGGACGAACGGGAACAGTATCGGAATTCAAACCGCAACTGACCGAAGAAGAGTTTAAGGTAAAAATTCTGGAAACGGTTCGTGGTGAGGGTAATACAGTCAACCTTTTTGATGCGGACGTCATTGTTTCGGGTGGTAGAGGTGCAACCGGCGATAATCTGGCATTGGTCAAGAAACTCGCCGAAGCATTGAAATCGCAGGGTGTGAAAGCCGAATGGGCTTGCAGCCGTGTTGTCGTGGACGAAGGTTATGCCGAATATGCACGTCAGGTGGGGCAAACCGGAAAAACCGTACGACCGAAACTTTACATAGCCATTGGAATTTCGGGTGCTGTACAACATATTGCAGGAATGAAGGAATCCGAAAAAATCATTGCGATCGATCACAATCCGAAAGCTTCCATCTTCAATTTTGCGGATTTTGGAATTGTCGGCGAATACGAAGACGTCGTTCCTGAACTGATAGAACGCGTGAATGCCAGATATACTTTCGGAATTGAAGCCAAGAAATAACGAAGAATTTATTACGGAAAAAATGAAAGGCGGGAATTGAACTTCTCGCCTTTTTTTCTATCAGAAAGAATATAGGCCAACACATGACTGATTTTTTTGAGAATGAGGAAAAACTGCCAATTTGGTATTCGAATGTTTAGCCACATGATTATATAAATATTGTTATCCTTTTTTGTTATATAAATAATTTTTAAAATACAATCAAAAATATTTTATTTGTTTTGAAAAAATAAAAAACATTTTTTATATTTGCAAATAGGTAATTTTTAAAAAAAAATTGATATTCATACGGCATTTGTATGCGGTTTAAAATTACTTTAAATATCGATAAACACCCTTTTGGCAATCGATTACCCTTCAATTACCAATATGAACTTTCGGCAGTGATTTACAAAATACTTGCCAGCGCTGATCAGGCATTCGCCAAATGGCTGCATGATAATGGTTTTTCGGCCGATAAAAAGATATTCAAACTGTTTTCCTTTTCCAGGTTGCAAATACCTCAATATCGCACGGAGGGAAATTTTATGAAAATTCTTTCGGACACTGCTGACTGGTATCTTTCTTTTTTGCCCGAACGCAGTACGCAGGAATTTATTCAGGGCGTTTTCAGAGAGCAGCAATTTGAGTTGGAAAACCGACAAGCGCGTATCCGGTGCAGGGTGCAAAGCATTGAAATGCTGCCGTTGCCGCAGTTCACCGAACAAATGTCGTTCAGGACGCTTTCGCCGATGTGTGTGACGCTGAAGCGCGAAAACGGAACCGACGAATACGTTGCCCCCGATCACCCAATGGCAAAAGAACTCATCATGCAAAATTTGCTCGATAAATACAAAGCTTTCACCGGCAACGATTTTCCTGAAAAGGATTTTGCTTTCGATTTCAAGCTAACCAATCAGCCTCGTTCGTCGTTGATAACCATCAAAGCCGACACGCCGCAGGAAAGTAAAATTAGGGCTTTCGGTTGCAATTTTCAGCTGGCTGCACCCATTGAGCTCATGAAAATCTGCTACGATTGCGGCATCGGCAGCAAAAACAGCCTGGGATTCGGGATGGTGGGAACAACAAAAGAAAATAATAAACAGGAAAACTAAAAGGATATATGTTACAAGAAATAACCATTGAAAAAACAAGTAACTTTTGGATAGATAATGGAATTGTAGGCTTGTATAAAGTACTGCGCTTATTACCTGAAGCCGAATACTTCGATATCCGGTTAGAAAGTGATAAACTTGAAATTAAAGCTTTAGATGATTCTTTTGATGTTGCTGATTTTTTGAACAAAGCGAAAGATCATGTCGCTCAGCAATATTTGAAAAAAACAGAGAATTACGGTTGGATTTTAAAAAATGACGGAGAATTTGAAGTTTATCGTAGAACTGATTTTAAAATGCACTTAAAACCCTTTTTTACGGGAAAAACTCCAAATACAGAAGGAGCAATTTGTACTCCTGACGCGAACGAGAAAGAGAATGTCAGGCGAATGAATAATGATGAATATTCTCAGTTTTTATCTTTTCAAGAAAATATATTATCAAACATTCCTGAAAAAATAAAATTGGGTAAAAAAGGTTTTATTAATTCACCTCCAAAATATGAAATAGGCTCAAATTTTACAGAAGAGTTCCTTAAAAAAGGAGAGAAACTATGTTCATTTAGCGGAAAGCAATTTAAAAATGCAAATACAATTACAGGGATGAATTACCCGTTTTTGACCGGAAATAGTGGTGAACTAAATTTTGATTCCGCATTAAAAGTAAAACCTAAAATTTCTGCACTGCATGATTTTGTTTCGCTCTTCTCCTTTTACAATCTGAATTATTTAATGCAAGATGATTTAAAACACTATTTTATTTTGTATGATAATAATTTAAAAGAACTTGAAAGTTTTTATGATATTATCAATGCAAACATAGATAATCTTACAAAACCTGATTTTTGCAGTTTCGAAACCCAGATTATAGGAACTCAATATGAATCAGAAAGTTTATTCAATTTCTTACTTTCTGTTTATGCGCAGGTAAATCAGCGCATAAACAGAGATAAAAGAAGAGGAATTTTGTTGAGCAAAAGCGTATTCACCTTATCGAATGACGGTAATATTTTTCGTGATGTAAAAGAATATACTTCGTTGAACGCATTGTTCGAATTATTGGATTGTTTTGAAAACTACAAGGATGATGAACGCAGCTACCGTGAACCATTTTTGAATTTTATTCGCTATTTTACGCAACGATTGGATAGCGGAAAGTACAATACAACTTGGCGTAATCGCTTATGCTCGGATATACTTTCATTTCGTAGCATTCTTAAAACGGTTGAATGGTTTTTAGGTGAAGTAAAATTAAAAGAAGATAAAGGGAATATCTTATTCCTGGATAAAATCATAGAGATATACAATTTTAAAACCCAAAAAAATATGAAAGCAGAAATGGTAGATATTTGTAAAGCGGTTGGAAACCGTATCGGTGCCTATTGTCGTGAAAATGATGATAAAGGAATTCTTTTTTCAATACGAAATGCCAAAAGTAGGACTGAGTTTCTTAACGTACTGGCCGAAACTCAGTTTCGAACCGGAGTATCTTATAGCGAAACTTTTTTCAAGGACCTACCTGACAATTCCCAATGGGAAGAGTATAAAGCATTGGTCAGCATTTTTGCTATGAATAGTTTCTTGTATAAAGACAAAAAAATAACTGATAATAAATAACACTAAAACACGAACAATTATGGATACTAATAAAACAGTTAATTGCGTAAATATCGCTTACATTTTTAAAACTTCCTTAGGAAGCATCAATGGAAGCTGGACAGAAGGGAATGTTAGCACCGTAAAGAAAATCACATTACCAAATGGGACACAGCTACCATATGTTTCAGGGCAAAGTATTAAATATCAAATCCGTAAGGCATGGAAAGAAATGGGATTGGGAGATTTATTGTCTGAGGTAA
>JAAYUQ010000089.1 GCA_012517575.1 Bacteroidales bacterium
AGGCCACCAAGCTCTTAATCGCACCAGAAGGAATTGAAATATAAAGAAACGCCCAGAGTCAAAAGTGGTTTAACGCTCTTAATCGCACCAGAAGGAATTGAAATTTCGATCCCTTGAACCTTTAGAAGCCCTAATTACACTCTTAATCGCACCAGAAGGAATTGAAATTTCATGTATTTGTTGTGGAATAATGATACGTTTTTCTCTTAATCGCACCAGAAGGAATTGAAATATAGTTCCCGGTTCACTTCAAACAAGCTGCATATTGCTCTTAATCGCACCAGAAGGAATTGAAATTCGTGAACGTAGCATCTTCGTCCTGTCCAGCCGGATCTTTTAATCGCACCAGAAGGAATTGAAATCGCTGACAAGTTAGCTACACTTATTTCAGTAGCTCCCTTTTAATCGCACCAGAAGGAATTGAAATTCGCCAACCAACCGAGTGAACGCATCAGGCATGTTTTCTTTTAATCGCACCAGAAGGAATTGAAATTACACATAGAAACGGGATCGAATCCGATAGAAGATTGGCTTTTAATCGCACCAGAAGGAATTGAAATACGCTAATTCAAACTTAGCTCCTGCTGCTACTATTCCTTTTAATCGCACCAGAAGGAATTGAAATGACGACGAAATTGTCGACACCACTTTAGTACAAGACTTTTAATCGCACCAGAAGGAATTGAAATTAACCTGACCGTCTGTTCCGTTGATATTTGCGGCAGCTCTTTTAATCGCACCAGAAGGAATTGAAATACAAAAACAGGGTTGTATATAAAGGCGGAACGCTGACTTTTAATCGCACCAGAAGAAATTGAAATGAAATAACAAAACTTCTGTCATCTCTTTTGTTTTTTTAATCTTTCATCTTTGCAATTTTTTTTGGTTTGTTAGGAGAAAGGGGAGAAGATTTTTTCTCCCTTGAACTGAACAATTATTATCTTTCTTTTTTTCTCCCTCCCTAAAAGTGGCATTTATTACTTGAGTTTTTTTATTATTTCGCTTTTGATGGCGAAATTATTATTTTTGCACACAACATTAAACAAATTGACACGCACCATCCTATCGAGGATTATGAATCCTGATACATCGTTAGTTGCCATTGAATGACAGTAGATTAATATTTATTATCGAACAGGTTACTTCTAAATATTTATCAAATGAAAAAAATTAGCTTTTTAGCGCTCACATTTTTAGCCATTGCTTCAACAATTTCCGCGCAAACAAAACAGCCTATGGAAATGAAACCCGAAATGACCGAAATCTGGGAACCGGAAGTTCCCGTCGTTACGCCCGGTCGAACTGCAGCTGATGCTCCTTCGGATGCCATTATTCTGTTCGATGGCAACGACCTCTCCAAAGAATGGACGAATGCCGAAGGCGGCCTACCCGGATGGAAAGTAGCCGACGGATGCGTTACCGTTGTCAAAGGTGCCGGAATTATCAAAACAAAAAAACTTTTCGATGATTGTCAACTGCATATCGAATGGCGAACGCCGGCCAAAGTAGAAGGCGAAAGTCAAGGTCGCGGGAACAGCGGAATATTCATGCAGGAACGCTATGAGGTGCAGGTGCTCGACAGCTACAACAACCGAACTTACAGAAACGGTCAGGCAGGAAGCATTTACAAACAATATGCGCCGCTGGTTAACGTTTGCAAAGCGCCCGGCGAATGGCAATCCTACGATATCATCTACACTGCACCCCGCTTCAACAACGATGGCACTTATTTTACACGCCCTGCCATTACCATTTTGCAAAATGGCGTTTTAATTCAAAATCATGTCGAATTGCGTGGTCCTACGCAATATATCGGCATTCCTGAATATTTCGTTGAAAAACACGGCGCCGCCGCCATTGTTTTGCAGGATCACGGCAATCCGGTAAGTTTCAGAAACATCTGGATCAGAAAATTATAGATTACAATAATAGTCAAACATAAAAAGTGAATATTCTAAAAAACTAACAACATGACAAAACAAAAATTCCTATTTTTGCTTATTTTCGCAGCAATTGTTGTGCAACCTGTGATGATAAAAGCATCTGCTCCCTTGAAACCCGGCATCGATTATCCGGCCGAAATAGAAGATCCTCAATGCATAGGAATCAATAAAGAGCCCTATCACGTTACACTGATGCCCTACGCCAATTTGCAAGAGGCATTAGTTGCTAACCGCAGAGCTTCTTCTTTTGCTCGCAATTTGAACGGAATGTGGAAGTTTAATTGGGTTCCAAGCCCCGAACAGCGTCCTGTCGATTTCTACAAGACCGATTATGATGTCTCTTCATGGAAAGAAATTCCCGTACCTTCCAATTGGGAAGTGCAGGGCTACGGAACGCCTTTCTACCGAAACTTGGGCTATACGATCAAGAAAGATTTTCCGAGAGTGATGAGTGAACCCGATCCCAAATATACGGCTTACAAAGAACGGAATCCTGTGGGAAGCTACCGCAGAGATTTCGAGTTGCCTGCAGATTGGGCCGGAAGAAGAGTGTTTATCACCTTTGACGGAGTGGATTGTGCATTTTTTATTTGGGTAAACGGCGAAAAAGTCGGGTATAGCACAAACAGCCGCAATGCGGCAGAGTTTGATCTGACGAAATATGTCAAGCCCGGAAAGAATGTATTGGCCGTAGAAGTCTATCAATATAGCAGCGGAACATGGCTTGAAGATCAGGATATGTGGCGGCTGCACGGAATATTTCGGAATGTTACGCTGTGGAGTGCTCCGCAAACGCATATTCGCGACTTTTTTGTTAAAACCGATCTCGACAAGCAATATAAGGATGCTCAGGTGGAAATTCAGGCGAAAGTGAAAAATTATGGCGATAAACCCGGCAAGGCTCAATTGTTTACGGCAACCCTTTATGACCGAAACGGCAAAGAGATCGCAAAATCGACCGCTCAGGGAAAAGCTTTATCGCCAAAAGAAGAAGAACAACTCACCATTCAGTTCCCCGTGTCAAATCCCCAAAAATGGACTGCAGAAACACCCAACTTATATACGTTGGTTTTGAGCGGCTCGGAGGGTGAAATCATATCTTCGAAAGTCGGATTCAGAAAAATAGAAATCAAAGGTCGTATTTTTACCGTCAATGGCGTTCCCATAAAATTGAAAGGCGTCAACAGACACGAACACTGGTCGGATGTCGGTCATGCCATTACCGAAGAACAAATGATACGCGATTTGCAGGTAATCAAGCAAGGCAATTGCAATCATGTCCGCACCAGCCATTATTCCGACGATCCTCGCTGGTACGAATTGTGTGACGAATGGGGCATTTGGTTGGTAGCCGAAGCTAATTGCGAATGTCATGGTTACGATAGACGATTTGATGAAGAGCCATTGATGAAGGAAGGCCTGAGGATATAGGAAAGAGCATAAGGGAAGAGGTAGAGATACTGATAAAGTATGAGGGATATATAAAGAG
>JAAYUQ010000090.1 GCA_012517575.1 Bacteroidales bacterium
CTATTTTTCAATTGTAAACAACCATGGCCACTACTCGCGCGCGGAAATCAGACAGAGTATGGAGCATTTTGTTCGCGCTGAACGTGAAGGCATAAAGCATCATATCAGCAACCAGAGGCTCTCTCCGGATGATCTTGCTACCTTTGACCAAGACGCACGGCGTGCTTGGGAAATTGGCTGGGAGAAGGGGTATTCAAATACGCGACATTTTTTACGGCAGGCTGACAACGACACTATTCCGTTAATTTTTCCTCGCCAAAATGCTGCCTATAGCAAAGAGTGTATAATTTGCGTCCATGAATCTGATCATTATTCACATGAAGCCATAAAACCGTTTACCGATAAAGGTTATCAAGTTCATATGATTCTACATGGAACGGGACATAGTCGTGTCGATTTCGAAAATGGTGTGTGGATTCATAGACCTGTTTTTCTCTCCACACACCAAAGTTCCAGTTTAAATAGCTACATAAAAAACTTACAAAAAAATACGAATACTAAAATCATTTCAATATAGCATCCATTCGTATCTTGTTCCTTTTAATGAATAATAAACCTCCTCATAATTATAAACCAAATCTTCAAGACTCTCTGGATTCATCTTTAAATTTCCTGCATGAATAGTATCAATATCCTTATTCATCACCTGGGATGCGATACTGATAGATTCCTGAGAAAACAAATTCTCAGAAGAAAACATTGATTCATAATACAAACGATAATTATTTTTAACAGAATCCATAAGAATGGAAACAATATTATCTTTTTTGTTTTCGGAATTTATAAATTCAATAAGCACATCAATATCTATATTTATTTTTTTTTCTTCTTTATTTAACAAAGAATCTTCATCAGATGCAGACCAAATGCCAGTTTTGTTCGCTATCTCCTCGGAAACAAACACTTTCAATTTATTTTTTCTTATTATATGAATGGCGCTACAATCATTTTCCTTTATGTATTTGAATATAAATGGGATTCCAAGCAAAGACTCCCCTCTCGTTGGTATTGAATCCAACGAAAAATACTTCACATCGAATATTATCCTGTTTTTTTGCGTCTTGTTCCTTATATCCTCAATATATTCATAAAATAATTCTTCATGATTTTCGGGATGAATATATTTTAAATGAGAAGAAATTTTTTCGGCAACAAATTTATAAAATCTGAAATCAGCCGTCAAATCTCCATGGAAAATTTCATTACAATCTATCGCTCCATTACTTTGCAACAGATCACGAAAAACTGTCGTCCCACTTCGTTGCCTACCCACAACAAAAACAAGGTCACTCCCTGACATTCACCATCTCTCAAAAATATTTTGCATTTTTCTTCAGCTTTATAGCATGGTCGAGTTTACAGATATTGTTAAATAATGTAAATTTTTAAAAACTGAATCCTAAAATATCCAGAGTTCAAAATGCTCCGATTAATAAAATATCCGTATAGAAAATTTAGACTCCTGTACTACAAAGGTGTGCGTGGGGGTGTATTTTCAAATATTGTTTATTTTAGGAATATTTTGAATGGGCTCATGAACCCACGAAAAGTCCTGTCTGATTATTTTTTCTTCCGAAAACATATAAAAAATCTCGCGGAAATGAAAATTTCTGACTTAAAAGAATCATATGATGGTCAAAAAATACCGAAAATTTTCCATTTTATTTATATGTATAAAAACAAAGAAATTTCTTTTTCTGAAGCTATATCTGTACTTTCAGCCCAACACTTCAATAAAGGCTGGAAAATAATCTTTCATTGTTACGAAAAACCAATTGGTCCTTTTGCAAGTTTATTGACGAAAGATATTGTTTTTAACTATGTCGAGAATTTTGATTTCTATAAATTTTCCCAGATACATCATGCCGCCCACAAAGCAGATATATTAAGATTAATTTCTCTCCAAGAAACTGGAGGTATTTATCTAGACCTTGATACTATCTGCGTAAAATCCTTTTCAGAACTCAGAAATTTTCCTGCTGCCATGGGTATACAGGCAGCAACAGAAGCCAGCGCTCCCAAATTATGTAATGCTGTCATTATATCAAGTATGGAATCTGATTTTATAAAAAAATGGCTTAATGAATATAAATTTTTCAGATCCAAAGGCCGTGATATTTTGTGGGATTTCCACTCTGGCGTGATCCCATTTCGGATATATATAAAAAATGATAAATTAGTCGAAATTCTTGAACATGATGCTTTCTTTTTTCCTCTGTGGCACGATCTCTCTCGCATGCTTTTAGAAGAAAACAGTATGAAATATTCAAAACATTTTCAGAATAATTTTTGTTTTCATCTATGGAATGAATTTACAAAAGAAGATTTGAAAAAAATAACCCCAGAATGGATTAATACGTCAAAATCTTATTATGCGCACATCTCTAAAGAAGTTTTGGGCACATCTTCCTCCGGAAAGGAAAATAAAAAATGAAAATAAAACATTCAAAAAATATTACGAAATCCTATGACCCTCTCGTTTCGATAGTACTTCCTACATTCAACTGTGGGAAATATCTTAACTATTGCCTGAAAAGTATTGCCGATCAGAAATATAAAAAAATCGAAGTTATTTTGGTAGACGATGCGTCAACAGATAATACAGAAAGCGTAGTAAATGATTTTTATGATTATATTGATATAAAATATGTAAAAATGGAGAAAAATTCAGGGCTTCCAATCGCACTAAACACAGGGCTATCTGTCGCTAAAGGAGACTTCATAGCACGGCATGATGCTGACGATTTTATGTACAATATACGAATAAATGAGCAAGTTGAGTTTTTAAGAGAGAATGTCGACATTGATCTCGTTGGAAGCGGTGCCGATGTATTTGGAATAACAAACAATGTTTTTAGACAACCACAAAAATACGAAGACATTATGAA
>JAAYUQ010000091.1 GCA_012517575.1 Bacteroidales bacterium
AATTCCGGATGATCAATGAAAGGATTTCTATTTTCCTGAATTATATTAATACCATCATTTCGATTGGTTTCCTTGTCGCTGACCGGATCATTCCTGCTCCACTCCAGCAACATTTTAATGGCCCATTGTTTGAATACAGGGTACGTATTTCTGTCCAGCATACTCGAAGTACCGGTTCCTCTCCAGTACGATTGATAATCTTCGTAACAAGTAACCATATACATGTAAGTTCTTGCAAAATCGCCTTTATATTGATCTGCCGGTTCAAAAACCACCCCGTTGTAACCGGTATAAGTATTGTTTCCGACTTTTACCACGCCATTTGTATAAATAACCGAACTCCCAACCACACCCAATGGATAATTTGATTTGGCAGTATTGGCTTCCGCATCCGAAGGAGAAAGATTAACTAAATCACCGTTGGCGTCGAAAGTGGAATAATTCGAACTTGTTCCCCACCAACTTCGTGGCATGCAATGCTCCCTATTCATAAGGTTACCATTGTAAGTAGAGCGTTTGTTGTTGGAATACATATCCCAAAAATAACCGTCCGGATGCCAGTCGGTTGCCTTGAAATAGGTGTACCACCAAACGTAAGTACTGGTGTCGTAATTCAGAATTATGTGTTGTCGAATGATATTGTGCAAAGCAGTTTTTAATTCGGCCCCTGTTTTCCCTTCAGCCGATTGGTAATAACCTTCGGGTATTTCGGCCGAAAGAGAAAAGCTGAAAAATGTCAGAAAAACTACTGAGATTTTTTTAATATAGCGAAAAGAAAATTTCATGAACAAAGAAGAGTTTATTTGATTAATTTTTGTGCAAAAGTAAAATCTTTGTTTGAGATACGAACGATAAAAATTCCTTTCTGCGGAATACTGATACTCATTTCTGAGCCTGATGAATGTTGATTAAACAGGCATACACCGGCAATATTGAAAATTTGAATACGTTCGTTGCCTTGCAACCCTTTTATTTTTATCTGATCGACTTCAGGTACAATTTGAAAAGAGAAATCTTCATAATTTTTAATTCCTGATTCGCTTGTAGTTTGCACTTTTATCACATCGGAAAAATCTGAAACAGAATTTCCCAGCGTTGCCCGAACACGGTAATAGTAAGTGGAATTTTCATTCAGATTGGAAACCTCAAACTGACTGCCAACCACTGATTCGTTTTTTAATACATAAATGGTATCCTGCTTTCCATAAGTAACTGCCACATCATCCAGCGCTAAATTTCCTTTTAATTTTTGATAAGTAAATTTAAAAGCAACTATTTCATCAGAAGGTTGAAAAAAATAAACCGGATAATTTTTAGAAGTATTGACATAAGAAATACTATCAATACGACTTATATTACCATTTTCCTTTATTCCTTCCAAAATAAGAGAAGAACCCGTTGCATCAGAAGCAAAACGATACATAAAGGAAAGATTTTTTACAGGTAGAGAATAAGTTTTTGTTTGCAGGTATTCTCCATCATTTTTCAAAGCAATGGAAGGAGGCGCCTCTCCCGAACTGGTAGAAGACGTATAATTTCCGCTTGCTGTGCCTGTCCAACCTGTGGGTAAGGGTTTTCCATTACTTCCAACGTTATCAAAAGTTTCAATTTCAGTAGTATCAGCCGTCCCTTGTAACTGAAAAACATCCAGTAAAAAATGCTGGGTATAAAGATGATCTTCCCAATTGGCAATAAAACCAGTTGAGTGCACATTTAAAGCATCCATAACAATTGGCATATCTAAACGTGCGGTATGAATCTGCATGGTGTTCAAAGCTTTTTTTTCTTCATTTGGATAAACGGCCGTAATGGAATAGGTATAAGTATTTTCGGGCAATAATTGTGAAATAGTGAAATGGTCTGTTTTTCCTGTTGGATAATTTTGAAGCAGATAGTTAGAAGACGCTTGAAAAGTCATTTGATGATTTCCCAGCATCTGGAAGTTATCTATTTCATAAGTATTCCATTCTGTAGCCCGAAATTGGGAACTTGGATGCGTAACTGAAGATTTTCTTTCTAAAGTCAAGTCCTGTCCCCAAGATACATCGGCACCTGCATTGGCGATACCCACCACGTCAATAAGAATGCCATTCCTTACCAATGCGATGGGGTCGTTGCCATCAAACTTAAGCAATGAATCGGTCATTAAGTTTGCTTTAGCAATCAAATCGTTGTTTGAACAACTCTTGTGAACCAACACATAATTTTTTCCATTTTCCAGCATTCCATTCAGCTTCAAGGGAGCTCCAAAATTTCCATCTCCATTGGATTGTTTCTGGAGACTGTAATTCGATAAATCAATACTTTTTCCTGTGCCGTTGTACAATTCCAAAGCTTTATTCCAGCTGCTACCTTCCACATAAGCAGAAATAATCAAATCGCCGGCTTGCTGATCGCCTTGATAAAGATTTAATTTATAATTGTCGGCATCAGGATCGGAAATCCATCTTAACGTTCCTCCGGTCGGCGTGATATTCTGCGGTTCTATGGCGAGAAAATCGGTTGAAGCCAAACCTTGCATCGGAATGAGTAAAGAATCATTCCAACCTTCGGAAATCAGCAAAAGCGTATCTCGGTTCCAACCCGAAACCACAGGTTGAAAAGTAATGGATATTTCACTGCCATTGATAACTTCTTCTTTCGTCAACGAAGTTTTGGAAATTTTAAAGGATTTACTTTTGTTCTTAAGACTGATATTCAAATTGTTTTGTAAATTCAATCCCGAAACAGTTAAATGCTGTATGATGGAATCGGATTGCAATATTACACCGAAATCCATTTGATAACCACGTTTGGGATAAATCAAAAACGGTTCTGTTTCTTCAGGAAAAGGAAAAATTTTCGTGGTGTCGGCACCCCAAATATATTCAGCCAAGTCGGGATAATCGATAAAGGGATTACGATTCCCCTGAATGCTGTAAACGGTTTCAATGCGATCGCGTTCTTTTTGGCTTACCGGATCTTCCCGATTCCACTTGAGTAGTAAATCAACCGCCCATTTCTTCCAAACCGGATAAGTGTTGTTGTTCATCATAGGCGAATTCCACAAGGAAGCAAAATTTTCGTAAATGGTAGAGACATAAAGATAAGAACGAGCAAAATCGCCTTTGTATTCATCGGCCGGTTCAAAGCAATTGTCGGTATAAATTCCTCCAAAACCATTTTTCCCAATCTTGCTTACCCCATTGTCGAAATTTGGTGTGCCTGTAACTTCACCAAGCGGAAAATTGTTTTTAGTGGAATTGGTAACTCCATCAGCAGGATACAAATGGAACAAATCTTTATAGGCGTTATTTTCGTGTCCTCCCCACCAGCTTTTTGGTAAAGAATGCTCTATGTGCATGCCCTTTACAGAAGAGAATCCATTAAAGTAGCGAATTTCCGAAGAATACATATCTTTCACCGAACCATCCAAATTTTGATCGGTATAGTAAAACCCTTCCCATGTATATCCTTTGCCGCTGCCATAATCGAGAACACGTAAAGGAGAAGCAATTTGTGAAAGCGCAGATTTTAACTCTACCTTTTTCTTGTTGTGGGCAAAATAGTAATAACCCGCTGGCACTCCTGAAAACGCAACATGGCAATTGGTCCACGCAATTACAATTAATAGAAACGTACTGAAAATTTTTTTCATTTTCATAGAAATAATGCAAGATGTTTAAAATTCTAATAACAACTTTATTTCTTTAAAGTTGAATGAATAACCATTACCTGCTAACTACAAATTTCTGAATCGTTTTTTCCCCTTCTTTCTCCAGTTGAAGCAAATACATTCCGTTATTCAAATCTGAAACAGGCAAAGAAGTGTTTCCATCAATAGCGGTTTTCATCAATTCCTGTCCCTGAATGTTGAAAATTCGACACGTCAGATCATATTCATTAGTCTTGATATTCAAAAAATCTTTTGCCGGCACAGGACTTATGGAAAATTCTATTTTCAGATTTTCGATTCCTGAAGAAAGCGACCATGGTTCACCAACTTTCGATCCCCAAACATATTCAGCAAGTTCGGGATGATCAATAAAAGGATTCCTGTTTTTTTGATAAACTTCTACGGCATTGTTTCTGTCGGTTTCCTTTTTTGAAACCGGATCCTGCCGGTGCCATTTCAAAAACAACGCTTTCGCCCAATCCGATAGTGCCGGATAAGTTGTTTTATTAAATGATTCTCCACCAATGGAAGTCATAATGTTCTGATAACGTGTGGCGAAATAGAAATAAGTACGAGCAAAATCGCCCTTATATTCATCGTCAGGTTCAAAAACTGTTCCCGAATATCCTGTAAAAGTAGAATTTCCCAATCTTCCTCTTCCGCCGGAAAGGGTAGTTCCACCGCTACATTCGCCAAAAGGGAAATTGCTTCGCTGTCCATTCACTTTACCATCGGTGGGATAAACATGAAATGCATCGCTTACCATAAGCGATCTCGAATCAAACCAGCTTTGCGGTATGGAATGTTCGCGGTTGTAACAATCGCAAACTTTGCTATAATCTCCACACTTTTTTTGTCCGGGCACCCAAGTGCAGTTGGAATACATGTCCCAAACATAACCTTCGGGAGTGACATCGCTGGTTTCATAAATGGTGTATAAAAAATCATAACTTTTGCTTACAAAACCTGATGAAATAATGGAATACAAGGTTGTTTTGAGTTCAGCACCAGTTTTTCCAACGGCTTGGTCGTAATATCCCTGCTTTGGCTGAGAAAAAGCAACTGTTAGATTCAAAAAAAGCAGCAACAGTGGGAGAAAGTTTTTCTTCATGATAAATTAAATCATTAAAAATAAATAGATGAAAAAATTTGATTTTTATGCAATAACAGTTCGAAATTGTTTAAAAAATGAATATTTATAAAATTTCCTAAAAAATAAGGGCTTCAAAGATAGAACATTATTTTTAAATGGCAAGTTAAAAATAACCGATTAGAAAGTTAAAAGCATGGAGAATTTCGGGCACCAAGATGCAAAAAAGGAAGGATTATATAGAATAAAACAACGAAATAAAAAAGATATTCCTTTTAATCAGAAAGTTATCATATGACTACAGTTTTCTGATTAAAAGGATATTAATATTTCTCTATTTTTAAAAGTGATTTTTTAAAAAAACGCGCAGGATCAATAATTGAGAATTTTATAATTCGAATAAGGAAATAGCTGTTCCCCCACCCGGAGCAAGATATAAATCAATAGATGTTTTTGAATCAACTATCTTATCTGAAATTTCAATAGAATAAGGATTATTTTTCCAGTTGGTTGCAATAGTATCTTTGTAAATTTTCATTTTGTATTTTTTCCCTTTTGTCAGAAAATCA
The DNA here is from genome assembly GCA_012517575.1 of Bacteroidales bacterium. GTDB lineage: Bacteria > Bacteroidota > Bacteroidia > Bacteroidales > Paludibacteraceae > MVYY01. The sequence continues at coordinate 5,315 of JAAYUQ010000091.1, forward strand.
AATTTCACATTTAACTCTCTTGAATTTTCATCCGTAATGGCTCCAACAAACCAATTGTTTGAATTTTTGTCCTTTCTGGCAGTAACCACATAATCTCCGATTTTTCCGCCCAAAATGATGGTCTCAGCCCAATCAACAGGGACATCTTCTATAAACTGAAAAGCAGGATTGTTCTCATAATTTTCAGGTAAATCGGATGCCATTTGCAATGGGCTGTAAATTACCACGTACAAAGCCAATTGTTTTGCCAAAGTAGTTTGCACCCGCGTTTTCGGATAAACAGTATTGGTAAAATTAAAAGTACCAAAAGTAAAATCAGTTGGGCCCGCTAATCCTCTTGTAAAAGGTACAATGCAAGTATGATCGGGTGGATTGCCTCCATCTTGCGACCATGCATCATATTCCTGGCCTCGTACCCCTTCTTGTGACATCAGGTTTGGATAAGTTCGTTGTAAACCTGTTGGCATAACCGGTTCGTGATTATCTATAATAATGCCATTACGTGCAGCTGTTTCTATCACTTTTCGGTAATGCCTAACCCCATATTGACTGTCGTGTCGCTCTTTCTTGTCCAGAAGAGGATTTACATAACCCGTTTTTACGTATTTTATTCCCAATTTTCGGTAAAGGCTGAATGCACTGTCCAGCTGATTTTCATAATTAATGGTTGCACCGCCGGTTTCGTTGTGCCCAATCAGTTCCACACCCTTACTCTTTGCATAACTGGTCAATTCAACTATATCAAAATCAGGATAAGGTTTGGTAAAACTAAATTGATTGCCAAATTTTACCCAATCGCCATCCCAACCATAATTCCACCCTTCTACCAAAACACCTCCAATATGATGATTTGATGCGAAATCAATATATTTTTTTGTGTTTTCCGTCGTTGCTCCATGTTTAGCACCTTGCGACCATGAGTATTTTTCCATGTGCATTCCCCACCAGATTCCAATATATTTCGAAGGAAGCAACCAAGAAGTATCTTTAATCATACAAGGATCATTGAGATTAAGCATTAATCTTGAATTATAAAGTTGATTCAAATTGTCGGCAAGTACAATCATGCGCCACGGAGATACAAAAGGGGTTTTTGCATAAACCTTAACACCCGTAGACCAAGGAGTTAAATCAACTTTAAGTCTTGAAGAACTTTTTACGGGAAAAAGATTCATTTTCGCATAATCGGTTAAGTTTGCTTCATGCAAAAGTAAAAATTTTCCTTTCTCCATTTCTATCGTTACGGGAGTGGTAACCGTATCCAGATTGCTGATAGGAGCTTTTTTCCACAAATTTTCATAATACACGCCTTTGTAAGCAGGAATTGTCCATGCCGAATCATTGGAAGCCAACGCGAATTCAGTCAATTCATCTGAAATAATGAAATCTGAAAGATTTTTTTGTTCAGGAAATTCATAACGAAAACTTATCCCATCATCAAAAGCACGAAAAACAATATTTAACTGTCTTTCTTTATCTGACTTTTCCTGTAAACTAATTCTCAACTCATTGTAATGATTCCTGACATTTATTTCTTCTCCCCATGGTTGATTCCAAGTTTCATCAAATGACGATTTAGAAGTCTTTATTACCTCAAATCCAGAGCAAAGAGATTCATCCGCATTAATTAAGAAACCCAAACGGGAATAATTTATGATTTTTTTTCCATTCTTTTGAACAGAATACTGGATACTTTCGTCAGTCACAATAAAATTCACTACTGTTTTTCCATTGGGAGAAATTACAAAATAGCTTTTATTTGTTGCCTGAATATTCCATTGGATTATTAATAGGAATAAGCCCAAAAACATTAAATACTTGTTTCTCATTTTTCTTTTATCTTACACCCGGATATCCAGACGATTGTTGAATATTTTCGTTTCTTTCCAATTCAATTTGAGGAATAGGTTGAACATAGGATTCATCTCCTTTCCAAGTGATAGGTCCATGTCTTGTTTGTTTATAAAAAGCTGCTTCCGCAGGTCCTATTTTCCATCTACGAACATCCCACCACCACTGACCTTCGGCAAACAATTCTGCCCAACGCTCGTATTTCAGGACATCATGTGCCAAAATATCATTATCATCGGCTGTTTTCGTTCTATCGGTTAAAGAATTATAGTCATAGGGACAAGGCGAGTCAGGAGAATAACCATAAGCCCTCCGATGCACTTTATTGATATATTCAAGGGCCAATGTTGGGTCATCGTCTTTTATTAGTTCAGCATAAAGTAAATAAATATCAGCCAATCGAATAATCGGATAATTGGCATCACTGCTTTGGTTTTTTCCATAAGGTTCTGGACCCATTTCAACACCACGAATATTGGTAAATTTACGATGCTGCCATGTCAGCAGGTCGGGACGATTATTTACTTCACTTGAACGGTCATAATAAGTAATTTTCCCCTTATCGTTTATGTATTGATCTACATAAGGCTGTCCTGCAACTAATTGTAAGCGAGGATCAACCAAATTCTTGTCGTTTTTCAAATCCAAACTTTGCTGACGATACGTTGTATTAGCTAACATATAAGGATAATTATCAACAGAACGTGGAAGTGAGGATTTAAAATTTGGATTGAACGTACGTCTTGGTACAGTATCGCCACCAATACCATGAAAACCAAAGCGTTTGATATTGGCATCATGAATGAAATTGTTACCCCATTCACTACTTTTTTTGGAAGTTACCACATCATGAGGTTGTGTGAGCGGGTCAACCTTTCCTTCTACAGTTGCTCTAAATCGAATATCCAAATCCATATACCAAGGAGCAAAAACCATTGGCATACCGCTTCCTGTGGTATATCCCTCCCATGGCCCATTTTGATTTCGATTGACAGTCATACATAATTCGTATAAAGATTCCGAATTAAACTCATTTGCTTCATTTCCATAAAACATGTCGCTATACACATCAAAAGCTACAAGATTTTTTCCACTGTTATGGATAATATCTTCCATCAGTAACTTGGCTTTAGCTTTATTTTCGGGAAAAATATACAACGACTGCATATAAACTTTAGCCAACAAACCTTTAGCCGCCCACTCAGATGCTCGATATTTATCATTGTGACCATTTAAAAGCGGGATAGCGGTTTCAAGGTCATTAATTGCAAATGCCCACGTATCAGCTGTCGTAGCACGTCTGCGCTTCATTCCTTCAATACCGTTTTCAACTTTGTCGAAAATTGGAAATCCCCAACCTTGAGCATTAATTTCAAAAAATATTTGTGCATGCCAGTAAGCCAGTGCTCTATTAAAAAGCGCTTGTCCGCGCATATAATTCAACTGATCCTGCTCACTTTGTGTTGAAAATTTTTCACGATAATTTTCAATGGCTTCCAATGCCGTAGTTGACAAATTGGCCCATTTGCAAATATCGCCATATATTTGAGTTGTATAACGACTATTGATATCGGTATAATTATCCATGCTTGTACCTCTTTCATCATACGAACCATACGTATCCGTAGTATGATCATAAAGGTAAATTCCCATGGGAAACCAGTAAAAGATATACATACCTATGGAATAAGGACCTGCGTAGGAAGATGTAAGTACCAAATCCACTTGATCCAACGTTGCCGGAAAATTATCAAGAGATAAAGTTTGTTTGTTGGAAATGTCAAAAAAATCTGAACATCCGGATAAAATAATTATCAAGACACCAGCAATTATGTTTCTTAATGTATTTTTCATAATTCTAACTTCAAAATTTTAGATCTGAATCAGAGAGTTAAATCAAGGCCAAATGATATTAAGCGAGAAGGCAGATAACGATTCTGGTTATCCACACCCCGCATCAATACATCTCCTCCTATTTCAGGGTCAATTCCTGAATATTTAGTCAACGTGAATAAGTTTTGAGCCGTCAGAAAAAAACGCAATTTCTCAATCGAAATTTTATTAATTATCGTTTTTGGTAACGAATAACCAATAGAAAGGTTTTTAAATTTCAGGTAATCTCCTTTTTCGACCATATAGGAAGAAACAGTGGAATAATTTTTATTGGCTGCACCATCTGCTATAAACGAACCATTTGCATCAATAAATCCCACTCTTGGAAAATCTGTAACTGTCGTGTTTCCTAATCCAAAACACGAAGTTTTAAATATATCCGCTGTAGTATTATCGGAACTAAACATTTGCGTATAGGGTTTCACCAAATTCATAATATCAAAACCAAATGCTCCTTGAAATACAGCACTTAAGTCAAAATCCTTATATTCAAGGCTTATATTAAATCCAAAATTCATTTTTGGCCATGGATTCCCGATAAATTTTCGGGATAAAGGCGTAACTCTTCCTTGTCCGTTATCATCAAAAATTAAATCACCAACTCCTGTTTGTTCTTTTTGATAGTAAATGCCAATTACATTTTTTTGGGTAGCATCCGTATAAGGTTGACCTGTGTTTGGGTCAAAGCCAAAAGGATGATTTGGATTGGCATCCTTCCATGCGTCCAAAGCTTTTTGGTTGTAAGCATCTACTTGTGCTTGATTTTGAAAAATTCCAATTACTTGGTAACCGTAATACATTCCCATTGGGGAGCCATCTTGTGTGCGAGATACAAGATTCCATTGATTATCCAATCCTCTATCTATTGGATTTGCACCGGGTTTTATGCCAACTTGTTTTACCAGATTAGAATTAAAAGAAGTATTGGCACTGACCGTATATTTGAAATTTTGTATTTTATCGCTCCAGCCGATAGTAATTTCGTGTCCCTGATTTTGCACTATGCCTGCATTCAAATAAATGGGAAGAGTATTTGCTGGATCATCACTGCTGAAGTAATAACTCATACCTCCTGACATCGGTAAAGAGCCTCTGTAAAGCATATCTTTGGTTAATCTGTTATAATAATCATACGTAATAGTCAATCGATTTTTTAGAAATGCCAAATCAATTCCGAGATCTGTTTGGTTTATTTGTTCCCATTTTAAATCCTCATTCCCTACAATAGCTATCCAATAACCAGCCTGTTGAGTAGAAGTTCCATCAAAGGAATGACTTATTCCGGTTCCAGACCATGTAGAACTATACATAAATTGGGGAACACTCATATCATTACCCAAAATACCCCAACTAGCACGAATTTTGGCATTATCGAGCCAATTTTCTGTAAATGATTTTACAAAATTTTCTTCGCTTAGCCTCCAACCAACGTTGACAGATGGAAAATATCCCCAGCGATTTTTCTTTACGAAACGATCAGATGCATCAGCTCTAAAATTTGCCGTCATAAGATATTTACTCAGGTAGGAATAATTAAGACGTCCAAAAAAAGAAGCCCGTCTTTCCACAGGAATGTTATCTGAAGCATCTTTTGTTGGTCCTGCAGATGCCAGTGAAATGGACTCGGCCACAGGAATTGAAAAATTGTAAGAAGTAACTGTTATATTGTATCCATCCAGTTTCCAAAATTCAGTTCCTCCCATAACTTTAAAATTATGATTGCCAATTTTTGTATCATAAGTCAGGACAGAATTAAACATAAGATTTTGTGAAGTGCCGGCATAGGAATTCATTTGTTGTGGTCCAATCTCAACAGGTCCAAAATTTCGATATTCAGTAAAAGTGTTTTTTGAAAAACCGTAAAATTGTCCTGCTCCTGTTGTCTTCCAGTCCAAACCTTTAATAAGATTAATGTTGATATATGCTTGGGCGTTTAAGTTGTAATTATTGTCATTGAAAACATGAAAGGCATCTTCCAAACCTGCAAAATTAGGTCCACTACCAACCGAAGCAGGAGTTTTTGCAAAATCTCCGTTTTCATCGTAAACCGTAGCTACAGGAACCGTTCTAAACGGAATGGTATGATTGTAAATGGAAGAACTTGTGGAAGGATTGGTCTTGTTAGAAGTTCCATAAATAGACTCTCCAATAGATATATGATTATTGTATTTATAATCCAAATTATTTCTGAATGAAAAGCGATCAGCTCGTGTATCAAAATAAACACCTTTTTCGCCCAAATAACTGCCAGAAAGAAACATACTGGTTTTATCGGTAGCCGATGATAATGATACATTGTATTCTTGTTCTAAGCCAGTACCGAACATGACTTTCATCCAGTCGGTATTTGGTAAATCATCAATACTGGTAGCTCCGAGCAAACTCAGTGTATTGGAATTGCCAAAAGCATCGCGCGCCCTAATCCAGTCGGCAGTATTTAATAGCTTTATGTTTGTTGTGATATTGCGGACACCGTACCTTGCTACTAAATTAATTTTAGCTTTTTCATCTTTTTTCCCATGTTTTGTAGTAATTAAAATGACACCTCCGGCAGCACGAGAACCGTAAATTGCTGCAGAACCGGCATCTTTTAATATTTCAATGCTTTCAACATCACGCATATTAAAGTTAAAACCTGCATCCTGTACCACACCATCCACAACAAATAGTGGATTCATTCCATTGAGAGACCCAGCTCCACGGATAAAAATATCAGCAGAACTTCCGGGAGTTCCTTCTCCTTTTGTAACAGTTACTCCTGCAGCCATACCCGATAAGGATTCTGCTAAACTTTTTGTTGAGAAATCTTTTACATCAGCTGCTTTGACAGATGAAATCGACCCCGTTAAATCAGAACGTTTCTGTGTTCCATACCCAACTACCAAGACTTCATCCAACGATTTTGTATCTTCTTCCAAAACTATATTGTAAAAAGTTTTAGCACGGGAAATTTTTTCAGTAAAAGGTTTGTATCCGATGTAAGTAACTTTTAATATACTTCCTGTGGGAGCTGATAGCATAAAATTACCATTTATATCGCTTACAGTTCCAATGTTAGTTCCTTCAACAATTACCGAAGCGCCAATAATTGCCTCATTTTTTGTATCTTGTATCGATCCTTTTATGTTTAGCATTTCCTGAGAGAATACCTTGAATCCAAAGGAACTACAAAAAATAATAAATGTTAAAAAAATGAACAGCCACTTCTTCATGATATTATAAATAAAGTTAAAATACTGATTATGAATGGAAAAGAAAAAGCGAAGTTAGACTCTCCGCTTTTTCTGTAGATTACAAAAGAATTATTTTACAGTTTTCAATATTTTCTTTGTGGAAAAGCTACCGTCAATTCTAATGGCTTTTTCTATAAATAATCCTTCTTCCGGTTCTTTTACTAATTTGGCGCCTTGTAAATTATAGTATTCATAGCTTGAAACAGGAAGATCAGAACTAATAATATTTTCGACACCTGTAGAAACAGCACATGCCGGAGCATAACCTTTTATTGGATAGTTTGTTCCAAACAATTCGTTACCGTAATCATCATTATAAAATTCTGCACTTGTTTTTGTTCCAGTATAAGGCAGGGTAATGAAAGTTGCACCTGATTCTGTACCGGGGTCTACATTCGAGCCAACAGCTACTGTCGAAGGCCACATCCACCAACCAGCACCAGGATTATCAGAAGTGTATTCAAATCCAAACAATTGACCGTACACATAAGTTTGAGCTCCTTGTTCTGTGGCTTTAGCAACATCCAAAGTCGTAGCCAATTGCATAATATTCCATGTTGCTCCATAGACATTCCCTTTGATTTGTTTCAAACGATGGCTGTCTCCATTCACATCTCCAAAACCTGTCCATTTATTAAAAGCAAGACTTCGGGTCGCACCGGCAGCTGTTGGAGTTTCCTTCAACCATTCTTCCCATGGTGTTCCGGTTACATCTACTGCAAATGTAAAAGTTTCATCAACTTCAAAATCATTTGCAGCAGCAAAAGTTTCGTTGGCACAGTCCCATTTTACAATGTAAAAACCATTAGCATCTTTCGGATTGTTCACTGTTTGTTGTGCAGTAGCACAGAATGCTGAAATAATAACAGCCATTGCGAATAAAGTAAATTTCTTCATGGTCATAAAAATTAATTTGTTTAACGTTTTAGTTTAGAAAATCAAACACTTTGCAAATATATGGTATGATTGAACAAAACAAACCACTTCATAATAAAAATATCGAACGAAAATTTTATAACTATATGTATTATAGGCTTTTATATAAATTTTATATTTAAAAAATATAGAAATATTATTGTTATTTTCTGGTTGTTTTGCTCAATAAATCTCAATGTTAATCTAATTGAAATTTCTCTAACCAAAAATAATTAATACATTTGCTCATTCAATATAAAACTTAATAAAAAGTCATGAAAAAACTTCAGTTAATTTTATTATACACTTTATTTATTTTTAGCCGAGGAGCATTATCACAAAGCATTACATTCCCAGAAGACGATAAAGGAAGAGGTTATACCGAAAGGCCTTATATAAGATACGAAGCTGAACCCGGTAAATGTGAAACAAACGGTACGGCACTAAATTCCACATATGATCAAAGACTTTTGCAAAGCGAAGCCTCTAATCAGATAGCAGTAAATCTGATTTTGAAGAATGATTATATTCAATGGACAAATGAAGCTCCAGCAGACGGGTTAACCATTCGATTTTCCTTACCAGACAACAGCAACGGAACAGGTATTCAAGGAACTTTTGCATTGTACGTAAATGACAATTTCGTTCAAAATATTACGGTAAATTCCTATTGGGCATGGCAGTATATTCTTAAAAATGGGTCGAAATATCCCGATAACACTCCTGATGCAACAACAAAGTTCCCGCGCATGCGTTTTGATGAAACTCATGTAAAATTGAATGCACAAATACCCGCAAATGCTACATTTCGTTTAACAAAAGTCGATGATAACGATATCTCTTATACCATTGATTTTGTAGAATTGGAAGAAGTACCTCAACCGGTCAGCTATAATTCGATTACAGATGTCAATAAAGTGATGTACACGGCTGATCAGGGCACTCTTTATTCTTTTATTGCTGCAAATAAGGGAAAAACAATCTATATACCAGAGGGCGTTTACAACGTGGATAAAAGAATTATTATTACTTCCGGAGACAACACGAAAATTATTGGTGCCGGAATGTGGTATACAGAAATATATTTTACTGCTTCCTCTGATGATAAAAGTACTTATAATCAGAGAGGAATAGAAGCTTACGGAAATAATATGCTTTTGCAGGGAATTTATCTAAACACTGTAAATAACAAAAGATATTTTCAAAACAATGATGCCTATCAGGTTGGCAAAGGATTAATGGGCAGTTTTGGCTCAAATTCAACCATTAAGGACGTTTGGATTGAACATTTTGAATGTGGAGGCTGGATTGAAAACGCCAACTCTTTGACAATACAGCATAGTAGATTTAGAAACAATTATGCAGATGGTATCAACTTGTCTTATGCATGCAAAAATTCCACTGTCGAACAATGCAGTTTTAGGAATAATGGCGATGACGACATGGCATCATGGTCGCGATCCAACGGATTGTGCGAGAACAATACCTTTCGATTTTGTACGGCTGAAAATAATTGGAGAGCCTCCAGTCTCGGTTTTTTTGGAGGCAAACAGAATAAAGCCTACAATTGCGTGATTATCGATCCGATGGAAGCCGGTTTTCGTGTTACCTGCGATTTTCCGGGAATGCCTTTCAGTAGCGATGGATATACCGAACTACACGATATTTCGGTATACAGAGGCGGTGTCGCAAGTGGTGTGGTCGGTGTAAGTGGCGATCTTTGGGGAAATCAACAGGGAGCATTACATTTGAATAGTAGCACTCAATATGATTTACAGAACATAATTATTTATAACATAGATCTTTATAATTCAAAAAATGATGCGGTTTTTTTAGGCAGCAGTTCAAAAAGTATTTTAAACCTTTCACTTAAAAATATACATATTTATGGTACGGGGAGATATGGACTTTATTTCAGTGGAACCAAAGGAAATGCGACTTATTGTAATATTGAGTATGAAAATATTGGCGCCTCTTCAAACCATAATGTCATTCCTTCGGCTTTTTCTTTCACAGAAAATTGTGAATCAGGTTTTCAACTGCCTTCGGAAAACAATTTAAAAGCATTTTTTTCTGGAAATGTTTTACAAATAATCGGTGTTGAAAACACAAATGTATCTATTTTTGATGTACTTGGCAAAAAGGTTTTCAATTCCTTTGTTTCTTCTCCAAAAATCTACATATCAGGACTTTATCCGGGAATTTATATGGTAAGATGGGACAATTTCAACTATACGCAAAAAGTATTTGTTCCTAATATGATTTAATTTCCAACACCTTCTGCTTGAATTCTTTTGATGAATAAAGTGTTTTGTTCTTGACTTTAGTTTTGTAAGCGTAAATAGTATTTACCGAATAATCAAGAAAGTGTGCAATTTTCTCGTTATCGTCAATTCCTAAACGAATTAAGGCATAAATTCTCATTTCTGGATTCAGAAGTTCACCTTTTTGCAAATGAATTTGCTCTTCAGGCTTTAGAAGTTTATTAAATTCTTCAACAAAATTTGGAAATAAATTCAAGAAAATTTTATCAAACCTCTCAAACAAAGCTTCTCTTTCTTTTTCCAGATTTATTTGTTTAGGGAAATTCTTCAGATCTTCATATTGTTTCGTAATTACTTTTTTATTAACCCAGCGCTGAAAACTGCCAAACTTTTCGATATACTCGGCATTCTGATTGAAAAAATAACCAATATATTCACTTTTGATTCTATTTGCTTCTATCAGGTTTTCGTTTGTAGATTGAATTTTCAATTTGGCTGCATCTAAGCGCTTTAGCGATTTCCATATAATTACTAAAGCAACAACCAACAATATTACTAAAACAGAAATAAAAATGATAAACATTATCACACGATCTCTTTGTTTCTCGATTATGTTTATGCGTTCTCCTTCAATTATAGGAAGAATACTGCCAATTTCCAACTGGCGATGACGAGCATTATAAAACGTTGCATCATTCAATGCCTGACGAATATAATTAACCGCGGTAGTAACATCTCCATCTTCATAAAGCAATTGGGCCAGGTTCCTCAATGCTACGGTTTCTTTTGTTGAAGATTCAACGTCTGCAATTGCAGCTTTCATTAAATACTCTTTTGCATCATTATTTTTACCCTGCAACCTTAAAACGTATGCAATACTCGAAGTTGAAATGGCCAAATCATGTTTTGAATAACCATTGCAATCAATCATTTTAAGAAATCCTTCGATGGCACCTTCATAATCATTTGTCTTCATTTTCTTGAGCCCTAAGGTCATCCAGTAACGATAGGTATTGGGTGGAAGAAGTATCAGAGCAGAATCAATTATTTCATTACCAATTATTTTGTACTGCTCGCTTAATTCAGGCATATTATCATAATCGGCCAAATCATAGTAAAGACGTGATTTGCAAAGATAATACTCAATTTTTGTGTCCCGGCTGCAATTATTGATGTTTAGCGACGACAAAATATCAAAAGCTTCTTTAAAAAGGCCTGATGATAAATAACAAAACCCTAATTTTATTTTTGAAGAAATAATTTTTTCATTATCGCCCGATTTGTTAGAAATATCAATCAGCTTTTTCACATAAACATGCGCCGAATCGTAAATATAAGAGCGGTATTCTTCATACAACTCTGAATATAATGAATATAATTTGTTACTGTCGTTATTGCAAAGAACAATCGTTTTTTTAATCATATCGATCCGTTGTTCCTTTTGGTGATCATATTTATTCTGCAAGGAAATATAGTGATTCACGGAATCAATATTCACATTTTTTCCAAATAGCTTCGTTGAAAAAATGAGAAAAAAGGCAAGTAACAATATTAGGCAGGCGTTTTTCAAGGCTATCAAAAATGTTCTGAGATTTATTTACACAAATGTAGCAAAGTTTGTTTAAATCATTTTTATCGAATGAAAGAGTTAAGACTTTTTAATCTATTTTTTTTGGTGTAGGTTAAAAAAACAATAATGTAAAAATAGACTTTTATAGATACTAAAAAAATTTTTGTAAGTTGCTTTGAATGAATTGTACAATCAATTTTTCTTCGAAAGATAGAAGATTCTCAAATCAATGCTTAAAGTGGAAACTTCGTTGAATAAAAAAGATTTTACAATTCTGGTGGGATTGTTTACATTTGTCTTTGTTTTTCCAACACAGAAAAGACAACATATTTTTAGAGCTTTCAAAACCGTTTTCAATAGCACAATTAATGAGTACCGTTCTATCACAAAGAATAATTTCCGACCCGGAATTGGGTGATATTTACTTCAACAAAAGTCAACGAGCCAAGCACATTAACATTTCAATTTTGGAAGATAAACTGAAAGTTACTTTGCCCATGCAGGCAAGCGAAAAAGATGCAATGAAATTTATCAATTCGGTTCGTGAAAAAATTCTAAAAAAACAAGCCCAAGTAAAAGTAAAAAAGCCAAATAACAAACAGATAATTGATGAACAAACACCTTTCAAGGCGCTAACTTTTGTTACAGACATCAAATCATCTCATCGAGAAAATATCTACTGTTGCCTGAAAAATCAGATCCTCTCCATTGAAATTCCTTTTGAGGCAGATTGCAGGGAGGAAAAAATGCAAAATTATTTACGCAAAATTATTACTTATTATCTCAGGATTGAAGCTAAAAGAGTCTTACCCAAACGCACCAGAATGTTGGCAGACAAATTCGGCTTCAAATTTTCCACAGTCAAGATTCAATCCAGTCGCACCCGCTGGGGAAGTTGCTCCGCTAAAGGAAACATCAATTTGTCGCTTTATCTGATGGCCTTACCGGCTCACTTAATCGACTATGTCATTTTACACGAACTTTGTCATACGAAGGAACTCAATCACAGTCCGAACTTTTGGCGCTGGATGAATAGCGTTACCGACAACCAGAGCGACCAATTGAAAGAAGAATTGAAAAATTTCAACTTTAATTGGGATTAAGCGCTAACGTTTTCAATCGAAATTTGTTTTATCAATAATTAAATCGTGAATATGAACTGGAAGCAATTGATTACCACCAAAAGGCTCGGGATGGAAGCATATCATGAAGCACGTCGGGATAACCGAAGTGAATTTCAACGCGATTATGACCGATTGATTTTTTCTCCTCCATTTCGTCGATTACAGAACAAGACACAGGTTTTTCCACTGCCGGGAAGCGTGTTTGTCCACAACCGGCTTACTCACAGTTTAGAAGTTTCCAGCGTCGGTCGTTCACTTGGAATCAATGTAGCTCGTCAAATAAGGGAAAAGTATAATTTTTCTGAGGGTTTTATTGATGAAGTTGCAACCATTGTTTCTGCAGCTTGTCTGGCCCACGACATGGGAAATCCTCCTTTCGGACATTCCGGTGAAAAAGCCATCGCAACATATTTTTCGGAAGGAGAAGGACAGATATTGCAAGAGAAAATGTTGCCTGAAGAATGGTCAGATTTGATTAGCTTTGAAGGCAATGCAAATACTTTTCGAGTACTTGCCCATCAATTCAGAGGTAGGCGGCCAGGTGGTTTCGTGCTCACTTACAGCACGCTGGCTTCCATTGTCAAATATCCCTATGCTTCAATCTTTTCGGATCCACAACGGCAAAAATTTGGTTTCTTTCATTCCGAAAAATCCGATTATGAAAAAATTGCACACGAACTCGGTATTCCTCACTCAGTTTCTCAACCGGACCGATTTGTACGTTATCCGTTGGTTTATCTGGTTGAAGCTGCAGACGACATTTGTTACCAAATAATGGATATTGAAGATGCCCACAAGCTAAAAATCCTTTCCACCGAAGAAACAAAATCTCTTTTTCTTTCTTATTTTGAAGGAAAGAAACTGGAAAGAAAGCTGCAAACTATCAGTATGGTTGATGATACTAACGAACAAATTGCCTACTTGCGCTCGTCGGTTATTGGACAATTGATTGACGACTGTTCAGCTGTTTTTTTGGAAAACGAAACCCAAATTCTGGAAGGAAGTTTCAATTCCACCTTGATAAAACTTCTTCCCCCTTTGTCGCTGAATGCTTACCAAAACTGCTCGAAAACGGCATTTGAAAAAATTTACTGTTCATCGGAAGTGCTTGATGTTGAACTTGCCGGTTATAAAATTATTTTTACCTTACTCGAAAATTTGGTGAAAGCCGTCTTAAGTCCCGAAAAAGCATATTCTCAACAATTGCTCATGCGCATTCCCAAACAGTATGAGATTGACCAACCTACAACTTATGGCAAAATAATGTCTATTCTCGATTATATTTCCGGAATGACAGATGTTTACGCACTGGATCTGTATCGTAAAATCACGGGCATGAACATACCTTCATTGTAAAGAAAAAGAAAGATGGTTCTATCTTTATGGCGTCAATAACCAACCGTTTGAGCTACAATAAAACGATAATGGCTGTCCAAACCCAATAAAGAAAGTAACTCATCTGATTTTGCTCCGGCGCGAACTACACATTTCAATCCTTCAGAAGCACAATACAAATAAACGTTTTGGGTACAATGTCCTGCATCAAGCGAGACCATACGCATACTATTCACATCAGGTTCTTTTTGTGTCAGATTGTATTTGTTGAAGTCGGCAATAAAAATCAGATTCAGCGGAGCAGTGTACACAAAATCCTGCAAACCTGCCAGTTTTCTGTAATCTCCTTTTACAACGGGCACAAGCCGATGTGGTTGAGGTTCGTACCGATAAATTCCATTGGAAAGAACAGCATAAACTTGAAGTGGATAAAGAGCCATAGCCGAAGGAACGGTTCTTTTTCCATCCGGGCGATTGATGCCATAGGCTGCCCAAAGTATTTCGGACAAATGTTTCAGTGAAAGAGGCGTTTGTTTAAATTCCCGATCCGACTTGCGATGTTGAAAAGCTTGCATCAAAGATTTTCCACCCATTGTATCAGGTGCAATCAACTGAATCGTATCAAAATTTTTTAAATCCATAGGTACTGGGTTTTTAGTTTTCTCCATGTTTTTTAAGTTTTGGCCGGACTGGCAAGAAAAAAATGTAAAAACCATCATGATGGCCAGTAAAAAAAGTTTTTTCATAACATTCATTTTTTTTTGAAAATAAGATTATCGAAATAAAAATATAAACGCGCTTTAAAAACTAAACGATAAATTTTTCTCTATTTATAAATTGTTAGCCAAACGGTTTACTGTCAAATCGACAAATTCATACTCAGGCTTAGGTATAAACAAACTGGCAGGAATTTCCCCCAATTTTCTTTTTGCAGCATCTATTGCCAAATACGACTGATCAATGCCTATCCAATAAATTTTTCCCCTTCCTAACGCCTTACAAATTTAAGCGAAAATTTTTAATTTTCATATTAGTAAAAGCCTGTTGATTTCTTAGATATATTCATTCAGAAAATTATTATTCGCGATGTTTCGAAATTCAACTTTAACCCGATTTGCAAAAAATCTTATGAATGAATTTTCCCCCGAACAGAAGAATTCTAAAAAAATTCCTTTTGTTTCAGTAAATTTACAACAATTTTGAGGCTTTTGTTGTTAAAAGCTAACGAATAATTTGATCTTTTTTTAAAAGAAATGAATACAATAGCTGTAAAACCAAAAAAATTAGGACTTATTCAACTGGATAATATCAACTTAAAAGAAATTGTTCCTTTTATTGATTGGAATTTTTTCTTTTTGGCATGGAGACTACCCGGCAAATATGAAGGAATAGAGAATCTTTGCGATTGTGTTTCCTGCGAAGTGGGTTGGTTGCAGCAATTTCCTGAAAATAATCGTACCAAAGCCGAAGAAGCACTCAAATTGTTCCGTGATGCACAACAAATGCTTCAACTTTTTCTTCAAAAAAAGTCAATATCTATTCATGCCATCTTCGGTTTTTTTAAGGCTGTATCTCAAGGTGAAGATATAATCATAAATTATGACGACAAAACGCTTGTTTTGCCTACGCTTCGCCAGCAACATCCATCGTCAGACGGATTTTGTTATTCATTGTCCGATTTTATAAACACCGAAAACGATTATGTTGGAGCTTTTGCCACGACAGTTGAAGGGGCAGAAGCGCTGGCCGAAAATTTTGAGAAACAAAACGATTTGTATCAGGCTATTTTGGTAAAAACTCTTTCTGACCGACTGGCTGAAGCTGCCGCTGAATGGCTGCATTATAAAGTTAGAACCGAGTACTGGGGCTACGCTCTCGATGAGCCTTTGGCAGTGAAAGACATATTGAAAGGAAAATATCAGGGCATCAGACCGGCAGTTGGTTATCCTTCTCTTCCTGATCAGTCTATAATTTTTGAGTTAAACTCCCTGTTACCTTTCGATAAAATTGGAATTCGTCTGACAGAAAATGGAGCCATGTATCCCAATGCGTCAGTTTGTGGCTTGTATTTTTCTCATCCAAAATCCAAATACTTTATGATAGGTAAAATAAATGACGAACAACTGGAAGATTATGCCAGAAGGCGTGGAAAAACCGTAGAAGAAATGAAAAAATGGCTGGCAGGAAATATTTAGATTTTTATATATATTATTGATTAACAAAAAGATATATTTAGATTACAGTATAATTTATTTTTAAGAAAAATTTTAAAAAGCAAATAAATCATGTCAGAAAAAACATTGAAAATCAAAGGTATGAGTTGTTCGCATTGTGCAACTCGTGTGGAGAAGGCACTCAATGCCTTAGATGGTGTAGAGGCTAAAGTCGACTTGAGTTCCAACTCGGCAAAACTTTCAGTTGCTAAAGAATTGAGCGATGAAGAAATAAAGAAAGCCGTAGAAAATGTTGGTTATGAAGTAATCGAAATTTCCGAATAATTTTAACCTGTAGAAAAGATTAAATAAAATAGGGTTGTCGATATGGGCAACCCTATTCTGGATAAAATGTAAACAAAAACAGATAAAAAATCAAAACTTCAGAAAATATTCAGACAAATAAATTGTGAATAGTTTTGGTTGTAATTATTTTATTTTATATAAAAAATTTCCTTAACAATTAACGACAAAAGTTATATTATTTTTTTTCGCATAAGAAACTCGTAAAAAACTTTTCAAAAATAATTCATTAAAAAATTTTTGGCTACGCAGATGGTAAAATTTTACAAGCAAAAGGTAAAATTTTTATATTTCATATTTTTAGTTTAATTTTGTTTTAGAGGAAATAAGATTATGCTAAAAACTATTTTGTTGCTCTCTCCCGTTTATGTAACTCTTTTTTGGTGTATAGTTCTTAATACTCAAGGAGATAATTATTCTGTTCCCAAATCCTTTTTGGGAAAGTTCATGTTTTTTTGCTTCATAGTATATTTTTCTCATTTTTTATATTTTTCGAACCTTGAAAATGCTTATTGCTGTATAGATCCGATATACCAATTTGCTTCTTTACTGGTTTATCCTTTATACTATATTTATTTTCGTTTACTCACCGTCGACAGTAAATTTTCATTTAAAAAACATTTTGTTTATCTGCTCCCTTCCACAATTTTGTTTATTCTTTATTCCATAGCTGTGTTTTTCACCCCCCAAGAAGAATATAAAGCCTTTCTTTTTGGAGAGATACAACACACGTTGAATCATTTAAGTTATTTAGAAATCATCAGTTTTCTGATTAGGATAGTTTTTTTAATTCAGGTAATATTAACGGTAATCGGTAATTTCCGTTTGATAAAGAAATATGGGCACAAGGCAGCACAATATTATTCCGATATTGAAGATAGCAGCATATCAAAAGTCAGATTACTGAATTATACGCTTATCATCACCGCTTTATCTTCCTTTATTTTGGGAATGTTGGGACGTGGATTTTTTATTTCCGAAATCACCTATTTGTCTGCAGCTTCAGTGATTTTTTCTTCCATGCTGTATATAATCGGGTGGCTTGGAAATAAGCAAAAATCTTTAAATCCGGCTTACGAAACAGACAATGTAACTGAGACTCAACAAAAGCTTGAAGAACTTTCGCTAAATCGTCAAAACGAATTGATAAATAAAATTGATTATCTTTTTAATGACAGAAAAATTTATCTAAACAGCAGTCTTACCATTCTGGATGTTGCCCGATTAACCGGTACCAATCGAACTTATGTTTCATCGCTAATCAATCATCATTTTCACCAAAATTTTAGTGCATTTGTAAATAATTATCGTTTAAAGGAGCTCGAAGAAAAAATTTTATTCAATCCCGAATATTCAAATTCGGTTTTGGCAGAAACTTGTGGCTTCGGTTCGGTTGATTCCATGAAACGTGCCATTGCTACCAGACACAAACTGACGTTGCAGGAATTCAAATCCCAGGTTCTCCTTAAAAAAGTAGTTTAACGGTAAAAACAAGCTATATAAAAATGTAATTTTCTTCTGAGATTCAGTCCACTAAAAAGTATTCTTAAAAAACTATAGAAAAGAAATTTTTGGTCAATAAATTTTTCAAGCTTCATATCTCATTAAAAACTTGTTATATTTTCCTTTTTTTTGAAAAAAATTTAGTGGCAAATCAATCAAAATTTATACTTTTGCATTGTGATTTTTTTCATGGTATTAGATTTAAGGTTAATAAGGAAGATTGGTAGTCAGGCGTGGCTGCCATTCTTTTTTTATAGGGTTTTATCCGTTTTTTGATTTTTCTGTTTCAATGAGTTGTTGCCGTACAAACGGCTTTTTTTGTTTGCCTGAAAACATGAAAAATGTTACTTTTGTACAACGAAAAACAACTCTACGACATGAATATATTACTACTGGGTTCCGGTGGTCGCGAACACGCCATGGCATGGAAAATTGCTCAAAGTTCACAGCTCACAAAACTGTATATTGCGCCCGGAAATCCCGGCACGTCCTCTCTGGGAACCAACCTCTCCATTTCGGCAAATGATTTTCAATCCATCAAAAAAGCAGTACTTGAACATAAAATCGATTGGGTAGTGGTGGGGCCTGAAGATCCTTTGGTTAAAGGCATTGTCGATTTTTTTGCCAAGGATGAACAGTTGAGAAATATATCTGTCATCGGACCATCACAAATTGCTGCGCAATTGGAAGGAAGTAAAAATTTCGCCAAGAAGTTTATGCTTCGGCATAGCATCCCAACTGCCAAATATTTTAGCGTAACTTCAGAAAACATAAAAGAGGGCATTCAGTTTCTCAGGCAACTTTCTTCTCCTTACGTTTTGAAAGCTGATGGGCTTGCTGCTGGGAAAGGCGTTCTCATTATTGAAAATCAGAACGAAGCCGAACAGGAATTAAAGTCGATGTTGGAAGGAAAATTTGGGACAGCAAGCAAAACCGTTGTAATTGAACAATTTCTTACGGGTATCGAATGCTCGGTATTTATGGTTACTGATGGAAAAAATTACAAAATTTTGCCGGAAGCCAAAGATTACAAGCGAATTGGCGAAGGAGATTCCGGATTAAATACCGGAGGAATGGGCGCTGTTTCGCCGGTTTCATTTGCCGATAAATATTTCATGCAGAAAGTGGAGGAACGAATTATTCAACCTACCATCAGTGGATTGAGAAAAGAAGTAATTGTTTATAAAGGTTTTGTTTTCTTCGGATTGATAAATGTTGATGGAGAACCTTATGTAATTGAATACAATGTTCGGATGGGCGATCCCGAAACGGAAGCCGTAATGTTACGAATAAAATCCGATTTTGTAGATTTATTGGGAGGCGTAGTCAACGAAAATTTAAATGAAAAGGAAATCGAAATAGACGAGCGTTTCACTGCTACAGTGATGCTGGTGTCCGGCGGCTACCCACAAAATTATGAAAAAGGGAAAGAAATTTCCGGTTTGGATAAAGTGGAAGGAAGTATTATTTTTCATGCCGGCACCGCCTTGAATGATGGAAAATTGGTAACCAACGGCGGCAGAGTAATGGCCATAAGTTCCTATGGCAAAACCAAGAAGGAAGCGCTGGAACTATCGTTAAGAAATGCCGAGAAAATTAATTTTGAGGGAAAATATTTCCGTAAAGATATTGGATTCGATTTGTAAAAACATGAAATTCCTTGTTGCAAATAAAAATTAATTTCGATGAAAAAGATTGTTGTCGCTATTGATGGCTTTTCGTCTGGAGGTAAAAGTACAATGGCAAAAGACCTTGCTCAGGATGTAGGATATACTTATATTGATTCGGGAGCTATGTATCGTGCCGTTGCACTGTATGCTCTACGCAATGGCTGGATAACGGAAAATGATATTGATATCGAAGAACTTAAAAAAAATATCGGCTCTTTGAAAATCGATTTTAAACCCAACGAACAGGGAGTTTCTGAAACCTATCTCAATGGCGAAAATGTCGAAAAAGAAATCAGAACATTGGAAGTTGCAAATGCTGCCAGCAGAGTGAGCGCCTTAGACTTTGTTCGGAAAGAACTGGTAAGGCAGCAACAACAAATGGGTTTACAAAAA
>JAAYUQ010000092.1 GCA_012517575.1 Bacteroidales bacterium
AAATTGAACAATCATAATAATACCACTCCTCTGGGGGTGATGTAAATGGTTAAGGAAGATTTCTGCTACCTTTGCCCCTACATTGAACACTTTCCTCCTTCTTTTTTTGACCCAGGGGGCGCTCAATGCCCCGGGGAGTTTGAACCAGAAAATCAATTTTGCCCTCGTCATGACGAGTGGGAGGAAATAAGAATAGAGGAGGAAGAAAATGAAACTATTGAAATTGAAACTCAAGAATTTTAAGGGGATTAAAGATTTTACCCTTGAAACTGATGGGAAAAATGTGAATGTCTATGGTGAAAACGGAACCGGGAAAACGACTATTTTTGACGCTTTCTTGTGGCTTTTATTCGACAAAGACAGCCAGAATAAAAAAGACTTTGAAATCAAGACCTTAGACGAAAACAACAATCCAATTCACAATCTCAATCATGAAGTAGAAGGCATCTTTGAAGTCGATGGAAAGCAAATTACATTCAAAAAGGTTTTCTCCGAGAAATGGACGAAAAAGAGAGGAAATGCCACAGCAGAATTTACGGGTCATACTACTGATTATTTTGTCAATAGCGTACCAGTTAAGAAGAATGAATATACAGAAAAAATAGATGAAATAGTAAAAGAAGATATTTTCAAGCTTCTTACTAGCCCAATGTATTTCAACGATCATCTCCATTGGCAAGAACGGAGAAAAATTTTGCTTGATATATGCGGAGATATTTCAGACGAAGAAGTTATTTCATCAGACCCCACTTTATCAAAGCTCCCTGACATACTGCAAGGTCGTAAATTAGAAGACCACCGGAAAATCATCGCTTCAAAGAAAACAGAAATCAACAAAGAATTAGAAAGAATTCCAATTCGGATTGACGAAACACAAAGAAGTTTACCCGATATTACCAGCATCACAGCGGACAGCGGCAAAGTACAAGAACTCAGAAAGACCATCCAAGAAAAGCAACAGGAACTTGCCCGAATTGAAAGTGGGGGAGAATTAGCAGAGAAGGTGAAGCAATATCGGGAAGTGGAATCAGAAATCATGCAAATGCAAACGAAATATAAACAAGGGATAGAAGCACAAGTTGAAATCAAGCAGAAGGCGATCGAAAATTTACAAGTAAAATGGCTAGAACTACGCCAAAAAACCACAGTTCCAGCTACTGATACTTCAGTTCTTGAAAAATCCATCGAAGATCTCAGACAAAAATGGTATGAAGTTGATTCTCAGGAATTCTCGCAATCTGATATTTGTCCTACCTGTGGCCAACCATTACCCCCAGAAAAAATTGAAGAAGCGAAAGCGAATTTTAATCGAGAGAAAGCAGAAAAATTAGAGCAGATATCTGAGGAAGGGAAAGAAAAAAGAGCCTTACTGGAAAAAGAAAAGGCGATGTACCAAGATCGGTTAAACCAAGCTGGGAAAGCAAAAGAAGAACTCAAAAAGGTTGAAGACGAAATTGCAGTGCTGAAAAGAGAAATAGACAACCTGAGAACAGCAAATTACTTTAATCCTGAATTAGACAAGAAGAAACAGGAATTAGAAGAAACAATAGCGGTTCTCAAGTCCGGGAATACTAAGACGAAAGAGAAGATACAACAGGAAATTCAAACTCTACAAAGCGAACTAAACGAAATAGAGAGCGCAAAAGCAAAAATCGAACAGTACAACGCAGGAATGGAACGAATCCAGGAACTCAAAGAGCAAGAAAAATCACTTGCGAAAGAATACGAAAAACTCGAAAGCGAGACTTATCTTACAGAGCAGTTCATACGAACCAAAGTCAATCTTTTGGAATCAAAGATAAACTCTCGATTTAAATTAGCCCGCTTTAAGCTCTTCGATCAGCAAATTAACGGTGGATTAACCGAATGTTGCGAAACGCTGTACGGAGGAGTTCCTTATTCTGGAGGCCTCAACAATTCTGCGAGAATCAACGTTGGATTAGACATTATAAACACCCTCTCCGATCACTATAAATTCCAAGCTCCTATTTTTATCGACAACAGAGAAGCGATCACAAAACTGATTGAAACGAAAAGCCAAGTTATCAGCCTTATTGTGAGCGAAAAAGACAAAAAATTAAGGGTGGAGGTGGAGAATTGAAAAAAATTTACAAATACACCCTGCAGATTGAAGATAAACAGACTTTGAAATTGCCGGAGGGTAGCAAAATATTATCGGTCGCTGAGCAAAATAACTCGATAGTGCTTTATGCGCTGGTTAATACGGCTACTGAAAACGTTGAGCATGTTTCAATTCTCATTCATGGAACTGGTCATCCGGCTGACGATGTCGAGGATTATACCTTCCTCGGAACGGTCAAATTGTACGGTGGCGATTTAATGTTCCATGTTTTTTATAAAAAAATTTAAAGGAGGTTGTATAAGAATGACAACTGCAACAGAAGAAAAAACTAACGGTCAGTTCAAAACCAATGCTTTGGTCAAAAAGGATGTTGT
>JAAYUQ010000093.1 GCA_012517575.1 Bacteroidales bacterium
CGTCTTGCTAATCGACAAGGGGAATATGCTGACTTGCCGGATAAAATTTATTATAAAACAGCAAGCGATGGCGAATCGCTAGTTATTTACGGATTGGAGCATGGACAAACCGATACTGAAGGAGCTGCATTAAATTACGAATCCAACAAAGGTTGGTTTGTAAGCGATGGTGTGAATGCCTTAACTGTTGATAAAATTAATTCTCTTTACCTGAAAGATCCTGACACCCGGCAATTTTGGCCAATATGGAAAGTATTTATCGATTCGAGTAACGGTTTGCTGACAAATGATTATGGCTATTAATTAATCTTTTTAAATTCTACAACATGAAAACGATATTTAGAAATATTCTCTTCCTATTAAGTTTATTAATTGCCTTGACTGTAAGTTCATGCAAAGATGACTTGCCAGAGGAAATTACGGAATTGATCACCGATCGATTGTTTTCTCCGGTTGGCGTTGAGGCAAAAGTGATAAACAAAACACAGGTGGTTCTTAATTGGACCAAAAATTCAAAAGCAGAAACTTATGTGATTGAAGTATATGAAAATGATAGTTTGACTTTTACAGGAACTCCTGTGATGACCTTTAATATTACTAATGACGATATTCCGGATACCATCAAAAGCGGTCTGATTGGTGCAACTCAATATTCTGTCCGTATCAAGGCTGTAGGAAGTGAAATTACAGAATCAAAATGGAGTGCCGTATATTTTAAAACTGGTGAAGAACAAATTATGAATGCAGTATCTGAAGCATCGGTTTCAGCGCATAGTGCAACATTGACATGGAAAGCCGGTGAAACAGCTACGAAAATTATTTTGACAGGAGGACAAAGTACTGTTGAACATTTGGTAACGGCTGATGAAATAGCAGCCGGAGAAGCCACAGTGAGTGGATTGAACGAAGATACCGACTATTCTGCCAAATTAATGAAGGATGACAAAATACGTGGGACGGCTACTTTTACAACAAAAATCGATTTATCAGCTGAGAATACTGTTGTTGTTCATCCCGAAGAGGATTTGGTTGCTGCTATTCAGGCTGCAGCATCCGGCAGTAGAATTGTGTTAGTGGCTTCCGATGCAGGAAATGAATTTTTAAAAAGTGCCGGCCAGTCAATAGATATAGATAAAAGTATCAGTATAAGAGGGTATTTGAAAAGCAACAAACCTATTCTTCACATGCAGTTCAGGATAACTGCGGAAAATGCTTCTCTTACTGTTAAAGACGTTATTCTGAATGGTCAAAGTGATGCTGATATGCGCGATCATCTGGTCCAGTTGACGCAGAGTGTGGCTTGTGGAGATATTTTATTTAAAGATTGCATTATTACCAATTATAATAAATCCTTGATTTCGGGTGCGAGTGGGATCGCTGTTTCAGTAAAATCGTTTACTATGCAGAATTGCAAGGTTTCCAATATTTTGACAAATAGTGCTGATTGTATCGATGTTCGATCAGGATGTATTGAAAATGCAACGTTATTGAATTCAACTTTTTATAATTGTGCTCCGGCTCGCGATTTCTTCCGTCTTGATGATGCAGCATCCAGTTTTCCGGATAAAACAACCTTTATTACAGTAAATCGTTGCACATTCAGCAAAGTTAGTAATGACGTAGCACGTCGATTATTGTATGTAAGATTTGCCAATAACCAGATTTCATTTACAAACAACGTTGTTGCCAATTCAGTCGGATATTACACCAACCAGACAGTTACCAATGTTACATTCAATAAAAACAATTATTATAATGCGCCTAATTATCTGGTTTATACAGGTACAGCGCTGAATGTGAAAACAGATGATTCGGGTACTTACCTGCAGCAGAATCCAGGTTTTGTGGATGAAGCAAATGGAGACTTAACTATAACTAATGCTGCCTTGTTGGAGCAAGGTATTGGAGCCAATATTTCCTGGTAGTTTTTTCATAGCTGAGTAGAAGTATAAAGACAGAGTTATATGTTCTGTTTTTATACTTTCTTAAAAAACAATTTTATTGATTTCTAATTTTTGTGACTATGAGACTTAAAACTGTATTTTTAATGTTTGTAGGTTCAATTTTATTATCACTTCCTCTTTTTGCAAAAAATCCCTACGAATATCTTTACAGAAATTTGCCTTTCGAGATGCCAAAAATTCAACCTCCGAGTTTTAAAAATAACGTGGTGAGAATAGAAGATTATGGTGGGAAAGGCGACGGAAAAACTTTAAATACCGAAGCTTTCAAGCGTGCCATAGATGAACTTTCCGTTAAAGGTGGTGGAAAATTAATTGTTTCGGCAGGCATTTGGTACACCGGTCCCATAGTTTTGAAGTCCAACATAAATCTTCATTTGGAAAAAGGAGCCTTAATTCTTTTCTCAAAAGATTTTGATTTATATCCTTTGGTTGATACTTATTTTGAAGGTTTGGCAACCAAACGTTGTCAATCCCCTATTTCGGGAAGGAACATTGAAAACGTGGCTATTACCGGTGAAGGTTCCATCAACGGATCGGGTGAAGCCTGGAGACCTTTGAAAAAATCAAAAGTTACAGCTTCGGAATGGAAAAAAGTTGTCAATTCTGGCGGAGTAGTGAAAGATGGAAATTATTGGTTCCCATCGGAGAAATCATACAAAGGATATTCGATAAGCGACATGAATGTTCCGCGAGCAAAACTTACTGATGAAGAATGGCTGGAAATAAAGGATTTTCTTCGTCCAGTCATGGTCAGTTTTATTCAGTGCAAAAATGTTTACTTACAAGGGGTTTTATTTGAAAATTCTCCAAGTTGGAATATTCATCCCTGCATGTGTGAAAATATAATTGTAGATAATATTATCGACCGAAATCCCGATTATGCTCAAAACGGAGATGGAATTGATGTGGAATCCTGTAAAAATGTAATCATTGTCAATAGTTATTTCGATGTGGGTGATGATGCTATATGCATTAAATCGGGCAAAGATGAAGAAGGACGTCGACGGGGTATTCCAACCGAAAATCTTATTGTTCATAATTGCAAGGTTTTCAAGGCTCATGGTGGTTTTGTTGTAGGAAGTGAAATGTCAGGAGGCGTCAGAAATGTTTTTGTCAGTTGCTGTCAGTTTTTAGGAACGGATGTGGGATTACGCTTCAAAAGTACACGTGGACGTGGAGGCGTTGTAGAGAATATTTACGTTGATGGAATTTACATGTTTGATATAGTAACCGACTCATTTTTATTCGATTTGTATTATGGTGGCAAGTCAGCCACCGAAGCGTCGGAAGAAGGCAATGAAAATCAGAAAGAATCGGTATTGATGCCTGTTACTGAAGAAACACCCGTTTTCAGGAATATTTTCGTAAAAAATATAGTTTCACGTAATGCACACAGAGCTATGTTTTTCAATGGTTTGCCTGAAATGAAAATCAACAACATACAGGTCGAAAATGCTTTTATAACTGCTACTTATGGAGCAGAATTGAATAATTCCAAAGATATTGTATTCAAGAATATTTATGTTGAACCGACAATCGGCCCTGCTCTGCGTTTGAGTCGGATAGAAAATTTTAAAGCCGAAAATTTCACCTATCCCGAAAAGCTTGAAAACGCAATTGAGATGAAAGGTGAAGAAAACAAGAATATAATTATTTCAAATATTCAACTCAAATGATGAGAAGGTTTTCAACAATAGCCATTATTGGTGTTTTGATGCTGTTCTTTCTGAGTTCAGCTCCTAAACCGGTTAAGGTATTGATGGCAGGCGATTCAACAATGGCCGACAAGGTGTTGATAAAAACCGTATATGATAGTTTGACTGGGAAATCTTATGAAGAACCTTTTCTTGAGCGTGGTTGGGGACAATTATTGCCCGAGTTGCTTAATCATAAGGCTTTGGTGAAAAATTATGCCAAAAATGGCAGAAGCACCAAATCTTTTATAGAAGAAGGATTATGGACTGAGTTATTGAATAATGCCGAAAAAGGTGATTTTGTGATTATTCAATTTGGACACAATGACGAATCTGTCGAAAAAACGGGTCGTTATACCAATCCGGCTCAATTCAGGCTGAATTTTGTGGCATTTGTTGCCGAAGTAAGATTAAAAGGCGCGACTCCTATTCTTTGTACTCCAGTTGCCCGACGAAATTTCGACAGCACAGGTCGACTTCTTCCAACACATGGCATCTACCCCGATATTATTCGCAGTGTTGCTCGAGATTATCAAGTTCCAATGATTGATTTGGAAAAACTCACTTCAGAATGGCTACAAAAAGAAGGTGTTGAGGGTTCAAAAAAATATTTCCATAAAATCGCTCCCGGCGTTAGTAAATTGTACCCCAAAGGACTGGATGATAATACTCATTTCAATGAAGCAGGAGCACGCGTGGTGGCAGAAATGTTTGTAAAACAAGTCAGAGCTCAAAAAATCAATGGATTTGAAAAAATTTTGAGAAATGATTCCGAAAAATAAATAGGTGTTCTTTTTTTAAAACAAAAAACAGATTAGAAATGCGAAAATTTTATTTGCTGTTGATATTTACATTAACTTGTATTAGTTTAACTTCCAAAGAATCAAAATACTATCTTTTGATGGCCGACTCTGAAATGAAACGTAATCCTGAAAGCTGGATGCTTGATTTTTCGAAAAAACTGAAATGGGATTATTGTAACGGGCTTGAATTGCAGGCTTTTCTAAAAGTGTGGGAAAAGACCGGTGATGAGAAATATTTTCAATATGCAAAAAGTTATGCCGATACCATTATTGATGAAAATGGACGGATAAAAGGTTACAAACTCGAAGAATACAATTTGGATCGAATAAATTCGGGGAAAATTCTTTTTCCACTACATGAAAGGACTAAAAACGAAAAATACAAAAAAGCAATTGAACTGCTTCGTAGCCAAATAAACACACATCCCCGCACAAGCGAAGGCGGATTTTGGCACAAAAAAATTTATCCGCATCAAATGTGGCTGGATGGCATTTATATGGCTTCACCCTTTTTGGCTGAATATGCTTATCGATTCAATGAACCTGAATTGTTTGATGAAGTAGCTTTGCAAGTACTGCTTGTTGCCAAACATTGTTACGATCCAGCCACCGGACTTTATTATCACGGTTGGGACGAAAGTCGTCAACAAAAATGGGCTGATCCAATCAAGGGAACTTCACCCAATTTTTGGAGCAGAAGCATGGGCTGGTATGCAATGGCCATAGTGGATGTGCTTGATTTCTTGCCTGAAAATCATCCGAAAAGATTGGAAATAATTAAAGTGTTAACGGATTTGTGTTATTCGCTCGACAAATATCGTGATCCAAAAACGGGAATGTGGTTTCAGGTTACAGACAAAATCAATGAAAAGGGAAATTATGTAGAATCAAGCGGATCTGCCATGTTTATTTATACTTGGGTAAAAGGTGCACAGAAAGGTTATTTGCCGAAAGAATTCCTTAAGAAAGGCAAGAAAGCCTATAAGCAATTTCTAAAAACTTTTATTGTTAAGAATTCCGATGGAACTTTAACTTTGAAAAATGCTTGTGCAGTAGCCGGTTTGGGAGGCGAAAAAAATTATCGCGACGGCAGTTATGAATATTACATTTCTGAACCCATTAGGGACAATGATCCCAAAGCGGTTGCCCCATTTATAATGGTAAGTGTATTGTTGAATAAATAAAGAAACATACCTTTTAATAAATTATTTTAAAAACAAATACCAATGAAAAAAACATTTTACTTTCAGCTAATTTTTTTACTTTTCGGTTTTTCTTTCATAAAAGCTCAAACAAAAATAGATGTTTGGGATTTTGGTGCAGCACAGCTCGATCCAACAACTTACAACAATATGTTGGACGAAGCAACAATTAATAGTTGGTATCCAGATGTTACACCTGGAACTACAGGGAAAAATTTGCCCAGTTCATTTACTGTTGGTATTTTAAGTTGGACAAGTACTTCTTCCACCAGCGACCGCCTGAGGACTTCCAATACCAACCTTACACGTTGGGATTCAAATAGTGTCCCCGTAACGGTAGCTTCAACTTCAGAAACTTTAACGGGATATTTGTATGTTAATGCCAGCGCTGCTACCGGAAGATATTTAAGTTTAAACTTAAACGAAGACGATGAAATTACTATTTATGCCAAATCTCAAAACGGAACTGGGAAAATGACTTTTGAATACACTGGAGATACCTCTCAGAAGGACGTTGTATCCTTGACCTCATCACCGGAGATATATAAATTTGTTGCTAAGAAAGCGGGTGTCTATAAAATTTATGATTCTGTTGATAAACCTTTTTATTATAGAATTTTAAGAAAACCGGCCACGTATGTTTCTGTTAGCGGTTTGGTTGATTTGACAAATGCTTCGGACATTCCTTCAGAATATACGCTTAATTTTACCAATGCAGCAGGAAAAGTTTGGTCAGCCATGCCGGATGCTTCGAATAATTATACTATTAATCTTCCTGCAGGATATACTTATTCTTTAAGTCTCGGGAATGCCAATGGTTATATTATTTCCAATTCCGACCCTTTGACGGTGAGTGGTAACACAACTTATAATCCTGTTATTTTGAAAGTTACACTTTACACATTAAGTGGAAATATTACCGGATTGTCTTCCGATAAATTGTCAAAATTAGGATTAATTTTTACTCCTTCGGATACCAGAATTTATGTTCCAAAACCTGTGGTGAATGCTTCTGCCGGTACTTATTCGGTTCAGTTGGAAGCAAATTGCGATTATACAATTTCTGCCTCAGGCGTAAATGATTATTATATCTCCAACAATAATATAAATATCACTTCAGATATTACTACTGATATTGTATTTGTAGCTAAGCCGGTTTATAATGTTATGTTAAATATTAACGGGTTGGATGCTACGCAACTTTCCAAACTAACTGTTACTTTTTCTAACTTAAATGAATCGGGTTATGTTTATTCTTTCACCGATTTGAATAACATTCAGTTGCGCGATGGAGTTTATTCCGTTTCGTGCAGTGGACTGGACGAATATCCTGTACAATTAGGACTTACGTCAAACCTAAAAGTAAACGGAACCGAAACTTCAAAAAATTTATCTTTTATTCCCGTTACAGATTGGTCTTTTGATGATGCCACCATCACAAGTGGGGTTACAACGGCTTATAAGGGAATGTTGTTTACAGGGTCAGTTTACAATGAAAAGTCAAAAGGACATTTGGTGCTCACAGGTGATGCAACGGCTAAAGTTCCTGTTTCACCCGGAGAGAAAATGATTGTTTATTACTATTATTCTGCTAAA
>JAAYUQ010000094.1 GCA_012517575.1 Bacteroidales bacterium
ATTGGTTGACTATCCCGAACGCCGTCATTGTTGCGGATTCGGTTTCAGACAATATTTAGTTAAGGCCAACCGCGGATACAGTTACTCGCATTCGCTAAAAAAATTTGAATCCATGCAGCCATACGATGTAGATTTAATTATTACCAATTGTCCGGGCTGTAACTATTTTCTTGACCGTTGGCAATATGTAGCTGCAGAATCAGAACATAAACTATACGGAGTCGATGGTAAAGCTATTCCTGTTTTGACATTCGAAGAAATAACAGCATTGCTTTTAGGTTATAATCCATGGGAAATAGGATTACAAATGCACCAAATACCAGTAGAACCTTTGTTAGATAAATTGGGAATCTCTTATTCAAAAGAAGATAAATATTTGAATACTAAAGGACCTAAAATTCCAGAGTTGTTAAACTATTAACAAATTTATATTTTTACAAAAAGTATTTTCTTAATATGGCATTAAAACAGAAAATTGTTGTTATTGGTGGCGGAATTGCCGGAATAGAAGCTTCATCCATACTTTCAAGAATGGATTACGATGTTACGTTAATAGAAAAAACCGACAATATAGGTGGACACGTAGCTCAATGGGACAGACTTTTTCCAGATCAACGTAAATCGGACGAAATAATTGAATATTTAAAAGCAAATATTCCTTCGAACATAAAAATAAAACTCAACACGACGGTTTCAACTATTGCAAAGAGTAATACATCTTTTGTTGTTTCACTCTCAGACAACGAACTAATTGAAACCGACTCCATACTTATTTCCACCGGTTATGATTTATTTGATGCAAAATTGAAGGAAGAATACGGTTATGGAATTTACGATAACGTAATTACTTCAGCCGAATTGGAGAAATTGTTTCGTGAGAATAAACCCATCTTAACAAAATCAGGTAAAGAACCACAGAGAATCGGGTTTGTTCACTGCGTAGGTTCAAGGGACAGAAAAATTAACAATATCTATTGTTCAAAAGTTTGTTGTGTAACTGCCGTTAAACAAGCCATTGAAGTAAGACAAAAACTTCCCTACTCCGAAGCGTATTGCTTTTATATGGATTTGCGTATGTATGGCTTATCGTTCGAAGAAATCTATAATGAGTCGCAGGAAAAATACGGTGTAACTTTTATCAGAGGACGATTGTCAGAAGCTGCCGAAAACAAAGAGGGACAAATTATTGTTAAGGTAGAAGACACGTTACTAGGTCGCCCCATGAAAATGACGATGGATCTTTTAGTTTTAATGGTTGGGATGACTCCTTCCGAAGGGACCTCCGGTTTAATAAAAATGCTAAATCTGGAAACAAATAGCAGTCATTTTATTGCTTCCAAAGACGAGCACACACAATCAAACATCACTTCGCATCCCGGAATTTTTGTAGCGGGTGCAGCAACTTCCCCAAAAAGTATCGATGACACACTGGCCGATGCTCGCGGAGCTGTTGTTAAAATATTGGAATACCTTAACTCAAATGCTCAGTAAAATGAAAGACTTCGGTTTTAGTGTAAACAAAAGCAGGGTTATTGACTACGATCAAAACGACAGGGCGTTATTCTACTATCTGATGAGAGTAGAGCCATCGGTTTCGCTTTGCATTGCTTGTGGTGCATGTACAGCAACATGCTCGGCAGGTGCATTTTCATCGCTCTATTTTCATAAAATCATGTTGAGTATTCGCCGTGGTGAAAAAGTTTACATTGCAAAGGAAATCACACAATGCATGTTATGCGGTAAATGTCAGCTAGTTTGCCCTAAAAATGTCAACACCCGTGGTGTTATTCTTCAAATAATGTCGTTTCTTCAAAGTTCGCAGTTATGAATTTCGATTGGTTTGTTGTTCCATTTTCTGTCGGATTAATCGGACTTATACTTTTTCTGATTTTCAAGTATACTCGCTGGATACTATCGTTATCAAAAGAAGAGCGAAAGAAAGTAAGAAAATCATTTTTTTCGTTAACGTTATTCAAGTTAGTATGGGAAATATTCCGCGAAGCACTTTTGCATGTTAGAATCTTCAAGCGAAATATTGTATTGGGTTATATGCACAGCAGTTTTGCATTTGGTTGGTTTTTGCTGATTGTGTTTGGGGCTGTTGAAGTTTTTTTTGCTAATAGTCCAAATTCAAACCATTTATACGAGCCCATCTTTTTTCGCTTTTTTCACAGGGATAACACAGGAATGGAATATAGAGTATTCTTCTCCTTTATCATGGATTTTGCTTTACTATATATTTTGTCCGGTTTATTTTTGGCATTCATCAAGCGTTTCTACTCACGTTTAATGGGGATGAAGCGAACCACACGGTTATTTTGGACAGATAAAGTAGCTTTATACAGTTTATGGCTCATTTTTCCACTTAGGCTTTTAGCAGAAAGCACCACTGCCGGTATCTATTCAAACGGCGGTTTCATGACAAATAATGTGGGAGTATTTTTATCCGGTTTTCTTCCATTGGAAAATATTATGTATCCATTGTGGTGGCTATATTCCATTGACCTATTTGTGTTTTTTGCTTTTCTTCCTTTTAGTCGCTATATGCACATTCCCACTGAAATGATTTTAATAGCATTGAGACAGGCAGGAATATACACTAAAAATAAAATTACAGGCTTCTCTCAAATGGAAATCAATGCCTGCTCAAGCTGCGGTATTTGCATTGATGCTTGTCAGATTCAGGA
>JAAYUQ010000095.1 GCA_012517575.1 Bacteroidales bacterium
GTTGATGATGAGAATAAACGTGAAATGGCTTTCTGACGCCATAAGTAAAAAAATGACAAGACATTCGTAAATGCAAATATTTTTATTAAAAAAATAATAGTTTATTATACTGATATCAAGTAATTTATCATTCGATATCAAGTATAAACTTGAAAGTGATTTACGCATGTTTTAAATTTTGTATTTACGAATGTTGTATATTTATTGCGTAAATAAAATGTTGGCAGCAAGTGTAAAGGACGAACCGACAACAATAAACAGACGACTAAGAACAAGAAAAAGTAAACCATTTTGACAGGTGACCAAAGACATAGAAACGATATTACAAACGGACAGCATCTTAACCGACATGCTGACCGACCCTATATTTTTTATTTTTTTCCCATTGCACATTTTTTAAAAACAATTTTAGCCAGCCCGCAAGTGGCACATTTGGCTTTATCCCACCCACAAGCCGACCCTTCGCAAAGCCAAAAGAGCCACTTTTTGCCTACGCATCTCATAAAAATGTATTTTTGTAACAACTATATTTTGAAAATTAAAGAATGAATAAAAAGACCCTTTCTGAAAGAGATATTTGCACCAAGTTTATCACTCCAGCTTTGGAAAAGGCCGGATGGGATAAGCAGTTGCAGATATTGGAGGAAGTTTCTTTTACTGATGGTAAAATTTATGTGAGAGGGAAACTCACAGCAAGAGGAGCAAGAAAACGAGCCGATTATATTCTGTATTACAAGCCTAATATCCCTGTCGCAATTATTGAAGTTAAAGATAATAATCATTCGGTGAGGGCTGGCATTCAACAGGCATTGAACTATGCTAAAATATTAGATATTCCTTGTGTATTTAGCAGCAACGGTGACGGCTTTCTATTCCACGATCGTACAGCAAAAGATGAAAATATTGAAACAGAAATCAGTTTAGACGATTTTCCCACACCCCAAAAGCTTTGGGAGAAGTATAAAAAGTATAAAGGTATTGAAACACCCGAAGCGGAACGAATTGTTTCGCAGGACTATTATTTTGACGGAACCAACCGCAAACCGAGATACTACCAACAAATTGCAGTAAACAGAACTGTTGAAGCCATTGCCAACGGACAGAACAGAATTCTGCTTGTAATGGCAACAGGAACAGGAAAAACATACACGGCTTTTCAAATCATTCACCGACTTTGGAAAAGCGGAGCAAAAAAACGCATTCTGTTTTTAGCCGACCGAAACGCTTTGATTGACCAGACACGCAGAGGCGACTTCAAACATTTCAAGGATAAAATGACTGTGGTAAAACACCGACAAATTGATAAGAGCTTTGAAATCTATTTGGCATTGTATCAAGGGCTTTCAGGAACGGACGAAGCAGCCAATGTTTACAAACAGTTTTCAAGAGATTTTTTCGACTTGATTGTCATTGATGAGTGCCACAGAGGGAGTGCCAAAGAAGATAGTGCCTGGCGTGAGATTTTAACATATTTCCAAAATGCTACGCATATCGGTTTGACCGCTACACCC
The DNA here is from genome assembly GCA_012517575.1 of Bacteroidales bacterium. Taxonomy (GTDB): domain Bacteria; phylum Bacteroidota; class Bacteroidia; order Bacteroidales; family Paludibacteraceae; genus MVYY01. Next base: position 1,512 of record JAAYUQ010000095.1, read on the forward strand.
AAAGAGACCAATGAGGTTTCAAACATTGAATATTTTGGCGACCCTGTTTATACCTATTCGCTAAAGCAAGGAATTGATGATGGTTTCTTGGCTCCTTATCGAGTGGTGCGAATTGCTTTGAATGTGGATGCCGAAGGTTGGCGACCCGAACAAGGCAAAACCGACAAAGATGGCAACGAAATTGAAGACCGCATTTATAACCGCAAGGACTTTGATAAAAATTTGGTGATTGAAGAAAGAACTGATTTGGTTGCCAAAAAGCTAACGGAGTTTTTGAAAGGTTACGACCGCTTTGCCAAAACCATTGTGTTTTGTGTGGACATTGACCACGCTGAACGGATGCGAACTGCATTAGCCCGTCACAATGCAGATTTAGTTTCCGAGAATCACAAATACATCATGCAGATTACAGGCGACAATGAAGAAGGCAAACGAGAGTTAGACAACTTCATCAATCCCGAAGAAAAATATCCTGTCATTGCCACCACTTCCGAATTGATGACCACAGGTGTGGATGCTCAAACCTGCAAAGTGATTGTGTTGGACAGCAACATCAATTCAATGACCAAGTTCAAGCAAATCATTGGCAGAGGAACCCGAATCAATGAAGAATACGGCAAACTGTATTTCACCATTTTGGATTTCAGAAATGCAACAGACCTTTTTGCAGACCCACAATTTGACGGTGACCCCATCAGGGTTAAACCAGTTGCAGAAGACACTGATTTAGGAGGCATTGTGGCAGAAGAAGAAACCAACACAGAACCGATTATCGACATTGAATCGGGCGAAGAAATTGACATCACACCACCAATACCACAGCCCCAACCGCCAATTCCGCCCGAACCACCACAACCTAGAGAAAAAGTATATGTCAACGGAGTGGATGTATCAATTTTAATTAGCCGTGAATTGCATTTCGACCAACATGGCAAACCTATTACTACCAGTTTGAAAGACCACACCAAAGAAATCATCAATGAGCAATTTGCTTCCTTAGATGATTTTCTGAACAAGTGGAAAGGTTCAGACCGCAAAGAAGCCATCATTGCCGAATTGGTGGAACAAGGCGTAATGGTGGAAGCACTCTATGAAGCCGTTGACAAGCAAGTGGATTTGTTTGATTTAATATGCCACGTGGCGTATGACCAACCACCATTGACCAGAAAAGAACGGGCAAACAACGTGAAGAAACGCAACTACTTTACCAAGTATGGCGAACAAGCCCGAAAAGTATTGGAAGCCTTGCTCGACAAATACGCAGACCAAGGCATTGAAAACATTGAAAACATTCAAATCCTGACTGTTCCGCCCATCAATGAATTTGGTTCAGTAACGGAAATCATCAAAGCATTTGGCAGTCGTGA
>JAAYUQ010000096.1 GCA_012517575.1 Bacteroidales bacterium
AATCGAACATGGTGTTCAGCAATTCCAGACCTTTATCGGTAATATCCACCAGTTTTTGACGTCTGTCCTGTGAATTTTCTTCTCTGCTCAAAAGTCCTTTTTCATACAATCGATCAATAATTCTACTAACATCGGAATTTTTATCTAACATTCTTTCTTTTATAAAACCTATGGTTAACGGAGCTTCGGAACGATAACCCCGCAAAATGCGCAATACATTATATTGCTGTTCTGTAATATCATGACTTTTAAGGGATTGAACGAATTCATAACTTAACTGCTTGGCAGTATAAATTAAATTGATAAAACCTTTATGATATTCATTACGAAAACGACCCTGTATTTCTTCTTCGAGCCTCATTAGTTAGGTAGAATGTTGCTTAGAATTTCTCAATAAATATTTATTCGTTAATGGTTGCCTCTCGGAATGTTTGGCAACCATTAATATCATGTGATTTTTTTATTGTCTTACTTATTTGGCCGGGAAATATTTATTGAAAAATAATATCATATCCTGCCATGAAGCCTTATCGGCTGCTTCGTTGTAGGCAATAGGCATATTGAATTTCTTCCCTGCTTCAGTAGAATATTTATTGGTAAAAGCATGAGTAGCTGCTTCGTAATTCTTAAATTCGTAAGTTACATTGTACTTTTGCATCTCACTTTTAAAATTTTCTATATCTGCTTGTGTAACAAACATATCTGCTGCTCCATTGCAAATGAGCACTTTTGTGTTTTTCATTGCCGGACTGGCTTTAAATCCATTGAGGCCGCCGTGAAAACTTACAACCGTTTCCAATGGCAATCCCATTGCAGCAGCATTTAGCACCACTGTGCCTCCAAAACAATAGCCAATTGCGCCAATATGTTTTTGATCTACTGTTTTCTCGGAAGTCAGAATTTCATAACCTTTTTCCATCCGCTCTTTAAGCAAATCTGGATGAGAAAAAATGTATCCTGATGCGTTTTGAGCATCCATAGCCGTATCATATACCTTACCGTCTCCGTACATATCGACAGCCATAGCAACATAACCCAACTCTGCAAGCATACCAGTACGCATTCGTATGTACTCGTTAAATCCCCACCATTCGTGCACAACCAGAATGCCGGGTTTTGTTTTTTCCCCATCATCCTTCCATGCAAGATATCCCTTGAAATTTTGATCACCAATCTTATACGAAATACTTTTTGTTTTAATATCTGATTTTTTGTTTGAATTGTTGTTTTGAGCTGTCCCAAAAAGAGGTAACGACAACATCATGCCAAACATAATTGATATAATTGTCTTTTTCATTGTTATAAAATTTAATTTATTGATTTTCTGGAAAATATAAAATTTATTAATGAGAATAGAAATTGTAGTTAAATTTCACATCCTTCGGGGCCACAAACACCGCCTTCTTCACCAGAGAACTCTATAATGTCCGTTTTTTTACGTTCGGCTAAAGCCCTATTGAGCGCTTGCAAAAATACCGATTCATCCTGTGCTCCCGAAACAGCAAATTTATCGTCGAACAGAAAGTATGGCACACCTCTCACATAAAGCTGTCGTGCATGGGCAATATCGTGTTTAACTTCATCGCTGTAAGCATCCGAAAGCAATACTCCTTTTGTTTCCATTGCGTCCAAACCAACTTCAGCAGCCAAACTCAGTAAAACTTCGTTGTCATCGATATTTTTTCCTTCGGTAAAATAAGCAGCAAAAAGTTTTTCTTCCATTTCATTTTGCTTTCCGTACTTTTTCGCCAGATGCAACAATCGATGTGCTTTGAAAGAATTTACTACAATTGCCTTTTCAAAATGGTATTCCAATCCCACTTCCTTTGCCATTTGTGTAATAAAGGCAGTGGACTGAAGCGCTTCTTCCATCGACCATCCCTTCTCGGCAGACAAATGTTCCAAAGTTTTCAAACTTGGATTGGTAACGGCAAACGGGTTGAGTTGAAAACTTTTCCATTCAACTTCAACATTCTCTTTGTATGGGAATTTTTCGAGCGCTTTTTCAAATTTATGTTTGCCAATATAGCAGAATGGGCAAACTACATCACTCCAAATTTCAACTTTTATGGTGAAATTATTTTTATTTTCCATTTTATTCTTTTGATTTTAAATTAGTTGTTTATTCTCGCCAATAAGTCCGGGAACTTTCTCGCCATGAATAAATTTTAATATTTTTTGAACCGCATGTTCTGTCCCTATAAGCAAAGCATCATGAACCATTGCTGAATTGTGGGGCGAACCCAACAAGTTGGGCAATTCAAAAAAAGGATAATGAAGTTCGAATTTTCGATCCTTGAATGGTTCTACCCACCAAGCATCAATACCTGCATAAAAATTTGGATGCGTTTTCAAATGTTCATACAATGCAGCTTCATCTATAATCGCTCCTCGTGCAACATTTACCAGTACAGCATCTTCTTTCATTAATTCCAGCTTTTCCTTGTTGAGTAAACCTTCGGTTTCTGCATTCAATGCGATGGAAAGAATCAAACTATCAACATTTTGCAAAACATAGTCCAAATCTTTCAATGTTCCAATAAAATCAACATCTTCATTAGTTTTTCCTGAACTGTTGATAGCCATCACCTTTACTCCAAAAGTGCGCAATAATTTTGCAGTAGCTTTTCCGATAGCTCCAAAACCAACGATTCCTGCAACCGAACCCTTCATAAATTTGGTTTGACTTTTTATCTGACTGAAAACTCCTTTTGCCAAGTCATTGTGATAGACTAAAAGTTTTTTGCTGAGTGCTAAGAGCATGGCCAACACATGTTCGGCCATTGGTTCGGCGTAAGCCCCCTGATTGGCAGCTATCTGCAGATTTTCGGGAAAATCTTCCAGCCGAACGTGATCATATCCTGCAGAAAGTAGTTGCATATACCGAATATTGTCCATTGGCAGGCTGTATTTATTGATTCCTTCCTGAACAGGATTCCACGACAAAAGGATATCGGTTTTTGCCATTAATTTTTCCAATTCTTCTTTTGTACAATCTTCTTTAAAGTAAATTTGCGTTTCTTTTCCCAAGACCTGCTTTAAATATTCCTTTTGTTCGGGAAAAGTTTTAAAAGTTACTATTATATTCATTTTCTCTATTATTTCATTTTATTTGATTGATCCACTTTTCAAGTGTTTCATAGGGTTGTGCCCCTGTCAACTTGTATTTGCCGTTGGCAATTAGCGTGGGAACCGAATTAACGCCATACTGATAGGCAAGATATGAGTCCTCATCAAGCATTTGTTTTGCTTTTTCGCTGTGAAAATCCTTTTCCCATTGCTCTACATCCAATCCCACCTCACGAGCACACATTTTCAACACTTCAAAATCGTTAATATTAAGACATTCCGTTAAATGAGCTTTCTGAATGCGGTTAAATATTTTTTGATGCATTTCATTTCCACCCTGCAATTCGGCAGCCTTACAAGCCAGCAATCCCGGAGTAGAATAGGGGTAGTCGAAAGTTCGGGTTGCCATTAATTCTGGATTCATTCGATAAGCATCATCATTCATATTGGCAGCTCTCCAATGCCCTAAAATTTGTATTTTACCTTCTTCCTTCGAACCGAAAATTCTTGCTATCCCATCTGGTTCGGGAGCCAGTGCAAATGATCGGTGAATAACCTCTATCCGATCAGGATATTTCTCTGCCAGTTTTTCCACTCTTGGTGAGAGTGCATAACACCATGCACAAAGCACATCGTGAAAAAATTCTATTATAATTTTATTTTGTTCCATTTTCTTTATTTTTTATCCAAAACGGTACGACGAAATTTTCGCATTCATAAGTGTTCCCGAAAAATCCTGTTTGCCTAAGTCGTTTCCAGCAGCTCCGGCAACCACAAAAAGCGGAGCCAAATGCTCGCTTCGCGGGTGAGATTCTCTTGCGCCGGGAGCACCCAGCCACTGAGTCAAAAGTTGATTCCGAATTTCAGAATTTTTATTTTCTACCGCATGAGTCAGCCATTTGTCGAACTGTTCCGAAATTTTAGAAATAACCTGATTGCCCGACATCATTCCGCGCAAATTATGAAAACTCATACCGGAACCAATAATAAGCACACCTTCCGAACGTAAAGATTCAAGTGCTTTCCCCATTGCAATATGTTGTATCGGTCGAAGTCCCTTGATGAGCGAAAGTTGTACCACTGGAATATCGGCTTGAGGGAAAGCCAGCATTAACGGTACAAAAACGCCATGATCAAATCCGCGAAGATTTTCACGTGCTGTTGTGAAGCCTCCTTCGAGCAACAAACTTTCAATTCTTGATGCAAGTTGAAGATTACCGGGTGCCGGCCAGTTCAATTGATAAGTAAATTCGGGAAAACCGTAATAATCGTAAAGAAGCGTCGGATGCTCGCTAAAATTGATGGTTGGTACCGACTCTTCCCAATGACCTGAAACTACAAGTATGGCTTTGATTTTGTCATGAAAATCATTACCAATTTTTTTAAGATAATTACGCAGCATTCCGTATCCCTGAGGGTCGCCCATAAAGTCATCCATTATATGCCATGGGCCACCTCCGTGAGGAATAAAGAATACCGGTAATTTTTCTGAAATTATCATATTGTTGAATGAAATTAATCAACCGGAAAATAGGCAGATTGTGTCCACTCTCAATTTTATTTTTCTCTAACTGTTTTTAAAGCGGTTCCCCAAGCTATGAGTTGATCCAACATGGCATGCAAACTGCCTTCGTGTGAAGGTGCAGGTTTAAAAACACTGAAATTTTCAAAATCCTTAAATAGCGAGAGTGTTACCTGAGCTCTAACATCAGCTATTTGAATTTCACCCATGATTTGGCGAAGTTGTTCTACAGCTCTCGCTCCTCCAGCCGATCCGTAACTTACAAATCCGGCAGCTTTGTTGTTCCATTCGGCGTAAACAAAATCGATGGCGTTTTTTAAAGCTGCTGTTGGTGCATGATTGTATTCAGGAGTTACAAAAACATAAGCATCCAATTCGTCAATTTTTTTCGCCCATTTTTTTGTATGTTCATTCTGATACTGATGCATGGAAGCCGGTATCATTTCATCGAGCAACGGCAAATTGTAATCCGCAATATCAACAATTTCGAAAACTGCATCTGTACGTTTAGCTGCAACGTCGTAAACCCATTTTGCAACAGCTTCCGAGTTACGTCCGGGACGGGTACTTCCCACTATTATTCCTATCTTTATCATAATTATTTCTTTTTCATTTCTTGTTTAATTTTTCTTCCAGTTCGTCAAGTCGGTCGTTGGCCATGTGAACCATCATGGTTACCCGAACAAAAGGTAAAGCCAACAAGAGCAAAGCCAACGAAATAATCAACTGAAACCAGTTGAAATCCACGATGTTTACTACAATTCCAGTAAGGCCGATTAAAGCGGCAAAAATTCCACCGGGTACTCCGAGTGGACATCTGAGTTTTTTCTTTGTTTCCATTTTTTGTTTTTTTAATTACTGATAACTTTTTAATTTTTCTATCAACTCTTCTTTCGTCGGCACACTTTTATACACTATCTTGTTGTCGATCATCAAAGTTGGAACAGTATGGATACCTAATTTCATGGTTCGTATCATTCCTGATGGTGAATTGGCAAGAGTAGTTTTCAGTAAAAATTTATCGCCAAACTGCGGTAAAACGTCTTTCAGCATTTGCTTCATTAGTTTGCAGTTCGGACATGTCAACGTGTAAAAAAGTTCGATAGTAATTTTTGTATTCATTTTATATTTGTATTAATTACTCTACAAAAGTATGTTGAAACATTATTTGTTGCAACACATATCAAGTTAAATAAATATAAATTTAATTACATATCTCTTTATTAATAATTTAATAATCGAGATATTCATAAATCTATTTCGGCATTTTTGTTGTTTCCATCAAAAAAATATTGAATACTTTGAATTGTAATGTAAAAGTTTTCATTCTAAATTTAAACTTATAACAATCGAATTGAGAAAAAGTTGAAAAAATATTTTTCATTCTGAAATGAATCAATTTTGTTGAAATTAATATATTTGAAAAAAAATTTCCTGGAATTCAAAATAGATTTTGCAAAGGGAAAAATCACTCAAACAATTGGGTTTCAGAAAGAAAAATAAAAAATAAAAGTAGTTTCAAAAGAATGAGAGTTAAAAATTCACTTAATTAATTCAAAAAATATTATTTTTTAAACTAAAATCACATCATCTGTCGTTATTTTGTAAACATTTTTCTGGAGAAATTGTTTTTAATAAAAATGATGTTGTTTTTATTAATATAATAATGTTAAATGTTACAAAAAATTACTTTAATAATTACATTTTAAGTAAATTTGCAAAAGTATAGTGTATGAAAAAGAGAACGATCTGGATATTGATCATTTTAATGGTAGTTACAATTGTGGGTTTGGTACTCGTACAAATCCGCTATGTACGAATAAATGCCGAAATGATCGAAAACCAGTTCAAAGAAAACGTTCAGCGAAGTTTATTTCAAGCTGTGCGACTGGTTGAAGAAAACGAAGCATTGCAGTACTTGTCGGAAACATTGGAAGATGTGGATTATTCAGCCAAAAGCAAGGGATTAATAAAAAGTGGAAATGCACAAAAAGATGTGCTGGGAATGACAACCGACAGCATGGCGATGGATTCAGGTAAAGACTTTACATTAAACCAAAAATTGCCGTCGATACAATTATCGACGAAACATGGTAAAGCAACAATTGAAGAAACATCGCGATATTTGCAAAAAAAATTCCAACAGGATTTTTCACGTTCAAAAACCATTTTGGATCAGGCTGTTTTCAGATGGCTCAGAGAGTCGGATCAAAAGGAAATTTCTCAACGGGTAAACTTTGACGAACTGAACGACATACTGCAAACCCTCTTAGAAAACAACGGCGTAACGCTGCCGTTTAATTATTCAGTAGTGGACAAACAGGGAAGATTGGTTTACAAGCATACCAATATCTCAGTAGATGAGCAAAAAATATCGCAAACCGGAAATGTATTTACCCAAAAACTTTTCCCGTTTGAGGAAACCAACCAACCTTACTACCTGCAAGTAGATTTTCCTACCAGGCAAAATTACATTTTGAATTCGATGAATTTATTACTGCCATCGGTTGTTTTGGTAATACTTATTCTGACAATTTTTATCATTGCGATTATCATTATTCTCAGGCAAAAACAATTAAACAACATCAAGAATGATTTTGTGAACAACATGACACATGAACTGAAAACTCCCATCGCTACTATTTCGTTGGCTTCGCAGATGCTGCAGGATCCAAACATTGGAAAAACGCCCGAAATGCTCCAACATGTATCAAAAGTAATACATGATGAAACACAACGATTAAGTTTTCAGGTAGAAAAAGTACTGCAAATGGCCATTTTTGAAAAAGAAAAATCGCCTTTAAATTTGACCGAAATACATATTAATTCTTTGATTCAGGATGTTATACACAGTTTTTCGTTGAGAGTAACCAACAGTGGTGGAAAAATTATTCCTTCGTTGAAAGCCGAAAAAGATTTGGCACTGATTGATGAAGTTCATTTCACCAATGTGATTTTCAACTTAATGGACAATGCGCTGAAATACAGCAACAAGCCTCTGCTCCTAAATATCGAAACATGGAACGAAAAAGACAGAATATTCATTAGCATTGAAGACAACGGAATAGGTATTCGAAAAGAAGACTTAAAGCGGATTTTTGAAAAGTTTTATCGGGTTTCCACCGGAAACCTGCACAATGTGAAAGGATTTGGACTTGGATTGGCTTATGTAAAAAAAATCATAACCGATCATAAAGGGACAATTAAAGTGGAAAGCGAACCCAATATTGGAACTAAATTTACTATTTCATTACCAATTTTAAAAAATCAAGAAAAATGACAGACGAAAAAATTAAAATTCTATTGTGCGAAGATGACGAAAATCTTGGCATGATTTTAAGAGAGTATCTGCAATCGAAAGGATACGATGTAGATTTGTTGCCTGACGGCGAAGCCGGCTATAAAGCCTTTACGCATAAAAAATACGATTTGTGCATTTTAGACGTCATGATGCCAAAGAAAGACGGATTTACACTGGCAGCCGACATTCGTGCACTGAATAGCGAAGTTCCCATTGTCTTTCTGACAGCCAAATCGATGAAAGAAGATATTTTGCAGGGTTTCAAACTGGGGGCAGACGACTATTTGTCGAAACCTTTCAGTATGGAAGAGTTGCTGTATCGAATCGAATCGATCATGCGCCGTATCAGAGGCGAAAAGGCCAGAGAAGTTACCGTTTATCAGATTGGCAATTACACATTCGACTCTCAAAAGCAACTGATTACCATTAATGGTGAGACCAAAAAGCTGACCACGAAGGAATCGGAACTTTTGAGCCTGCTGGCTGCCAATATGAACAACGTGCTGGAACGTAATTACGCATTAAAAACCATTTGGGTGGATGACAATTACTTCAATGCCAGAAGTATGGATGTTTATATCACCAAACTTCGCAAATTGTTGAAAGACGATCCCAACGTGGCCATCATTAACATTCATGGCAAAGGTTACAAGTTGATTGCTCCTGCCGTAAAAGAAAAGAATTAAATCATTAACTTTCAGATTTTTAAGAGGCTGTTCCGTTTTTTCAGAGCAGCCTTTTTTATTTTTACCCGAAAAAATTTTTAAGGAAAAGTATCAACATTCAAAAATTTGGCTTAAATTAGCACCCTTTTCTAAAAAAAAAATCAAATGAAACATGCTGAATAAAGGCTTGTTGATTTTTGATGAATAGAAATAACGAAATAGCTTCAATATTATGAATTAAAAAATCGACTTATGAAATTGCGTAATTTTATCCTGACCGTTCTATTATTTTCATTTTTGCTCACTTATGCCGAAATTCCTGCCGGTTATTACAACAGTGCTGACGGTAAAAATGCTTCTGCATTGCGAACGGCTCTTAAAACAATCATTACCAACGGACATTCTGTAACGAGTTATGCCGGATTGTGGACAGCATACAAAACTACCGATGTGAATGCAAACGGTAAAATTTGGGACATGTATTCCAATTGCTCATTTACTTATGGTACCGATCAATGTGGCAGTTACAGCAACGAATGCGACTGCTACAACAGAGAACATACCACACCACAAAGTTGGTTTAACGAAGCCCCTCCGATGGTTTCCGATTTGTTTAATGTTTATCCGACTGATGGCAAAGTGAACGGCATGCGAAGCAATTATCCTTACGGAGAAGTAGGTTCAGCAACGTACACGTCGGGCAACGGAAGCAAATTAGGTGCAAGTTCGTTTTCCGGTTACAGCGGGACTGTTTTTGAACCTGTAGACGAATACAAAGGCGATTTTGCACGAACCTACTTTTACATGGCAACGCGCTATGCCGATGAATGCGGAACATGGACAGGTGAAGCTACTGCCGTTTATAGTTCTTCTAATGGATTGACGGAATATGGAAAAAATCTTTTCCTAAAATGGAGTCGTGAAGATCCGGTGAGTCAGAAAGAAATCGACCGAAACAATGCTGTGTATGGAATTCAAAACAACAGAAATCCGTTTATCGATTATCCCGGTTTAGAGGAATATATTTGGGGAACAAAAACTTCGGAAGTTTTTTATGTCAATGCTTCTGTTTCCAAGCCTTCTGTGTCTTCACCAACCGCCACGAATGTAACCTATAACAGTGCTGTTTTGGGCGGAACAGTTACAAGTACTGGAGGCGGAACCATTACGGAAACAGGAGTATATTACAGCACTACCGATGGTTTTGCCGATGGAACAGGTACCAAAGTATCTACTTCTTCTCCTTCAACGAGTACTTTTACAGTTTCCATAAATGGATTAAATTCTTCTACCACTTATTATTTCAAAGCTTTTGCAACTAATAGTGCCGGAACGGGGTATTCTGCCCAATCGAGTTTTACGACAACGACTTTAAGTTCGGGAAACAACCCTGAAATTATACTTGGAAATCCTGTTTCAACAGGCTCAACACTAAATTTTGGAAAAGTTACGTCAAATTCCACCAAATCATTGCTGATAAAAACCAACAATCTCACCGGCGATCTTTCGGTAAGCCTTACGGGAGAAATGTTCAGAGTGTCTGTCAGTACAATTTCCAAGTCTGACGCTGAAAATGGTTTTCTGCTGAATGTTAGCTATCAGCCAACTGCAACAGGTTCACATACCGGAAATTTATCTATTTCCGGAGGAGGATTAACTTCCAATTTTACTGTTCAGCTCACAGGCTCAAAATAATAGATCGATGTTCTTCAGAATAAATAAATTCTTTTCAGCCATTCTAAATTTTGGAAGGGAAGCTTTTATTGAAACTCAAATTTGAAAAAAAATTACCTGCTAACATCAATTTATTTGCCGAGCAAAATTTCTCTCTTTACAATTTGCAAATTGCCTGAAAACCATTTACATAGAGTGATTAATTGTATTTTTTCATACAGTAAAGAACAAACTATAAGGAGAAAAAATGTTTCCGATAAAAAAATAATTCAAATTTTTAAAAATATTTTTACGATTTTTGTTGGTTGGTTGTAAAAAAAGCATTTACTTTGTATCCGATTATAAGAAGTGTATCTCTCTCTCGACTGGTTATTTTCAACTTTCCATTTTCTTGGACAGCATGCTTTTTAACCTCGTGTGTTTGTTTATACGGTTTCTTGAATCACAAATTATAATAATTTCTAATTTTTAATTTTTTTATTTTTATGAACATTTATGTTGGCAACCTGAGCTACAAAGTTCGGGAAAATGACCTCCAAGGGGTTATGGAAGAGTACGGTCAGGTATCATCCTGCAAAATCATCAAAGACCGTGAAACGGGAAGGTCTAAAGGATTCGGATTTGTTGAAATGAGCGACGACTCCGCTGCAACAAAGGCTATCGAAGAATTGAACGGAGCCGAATTCGACGGCAGAACAATGGTGGTTAAAGAAGCCCGTCCAAGAAGCTAATCCTTTTTTTAAAATCGAGAAAGAGAACTTCTATTGTCGAAAGATGATGGAAGTTTTTTGTTTTTAATGGTTTACTAACTTCTTTTTTTGCTCATGAATTTACTCAAAGGTGCATTTAAAAATTTAAAAACAGTTCCACAACTGCTGGTATTGGTGAGTCTGAGTTGTCTGCTGTTCTACATTGGACTTGGCATTTGGATGATTCTGACACATGGAAATACTTCTGACATCCAGTC